>CAYILC010000012.1:0-17377 GCA_964364145.1 uncultured Pseudomonadales bacterium | reverse complement strand
TTGCTTCCGGCGTGTTTGTTCACAATAGTGCAAAAGGCGGACGCAACCGCAAATATCAAGCAATTTTTCCTCTTCGCGGGAAAATCTTAAATACAGAACGCGCCCGCTTAGACAAGATTATTGACTTTGAAGAACTCAAAAATTTGGTGATAGCATTGGGCACCGGCATTGGTGATTCGTACGATGCCAAACGCGTTCGGTATCATCGCATTGTGCTCATGAACGATGCGGACGTTGACGGCGAGCATATCACTACGCTGGCTCTCACGTTTTTCTTCCGTCACATGCCCAACATCATCGAGAATGGGTATCTCTACATTGCAATGCCGCCACTCTTTAAAGTCTGGACCAAAAAAACATCGCACTATGTGTTTAGTGAACAAGAACGCGATACGCGCATTGCTGAGCTGAAAAAGTCCGAGCCAAGCGCCGTGGTAAGCGTTCAGCGCTACAAAGGTCTTGGAGAGATGAACCCTGAACAACTCTGGGAAACAACCATGAATCCCGAGACGCGCATGCTCAAACAAGTTACAATTGATGATGTGGAAAAAGCGGATGTGGTGTTTACCACGCTGATGGGCGATGAGGTTCCGCCTCGAAAACGATTTATTCAAAGCAGAGCAAAGATGGCGAATTTGGACGTTTAACAGATGGAAAAAGCACTAGAAGATGATCGAACTAGTCAAGTCGCTGAAACAAAAAGTATTCTTGAAGATCTTGTTAAAAAATTGGAGAATTTGGAGATAGGATTTAAAGCAATCAATGCTTTGGTAATTTCTAGGGCTAGAATTACTCATGATCAATGGAATACACTCGATAAACGGCAAAAAGATAAATTACTTGAAAAGCACTTAAAACCACTAGAAAAAAGGGCAGCTATTAGACTTGTTGATCAATATGAAAGACTAAGTAAAAAAATCAAATTTCTGAAAAGAGAGGGAATGATCTGATCGATACATGTAGAAACGAAAATAATAGAGTTAACTGTATAAAGGAGTGTTATGAAATATAGACCAGTGGACGTTCTAAATCTTGCCAATGAAGTAACAGCAGCGGTTATTCTTGATGCTAATCGAAAAGCCCAAAAACAATTTGATTGTGCAAGTCCTGGAGACATTCTTATCATAAAATCTCGCCTAAATGGAGGAGACGATTTTCAGGCTGAAGTAATCATCCATACTATACAAGGAAACTTAGGTGGATACACTACTACACTTACGACAGGACCACAGAAAAATATTGTAGTTTTTGTTGGATATCACGATATTATTCGTATCGAAAAAAAACAAACACCAGATAAGGAGGTTTATGTCTAAAGACATGAAAAAACTATTGTTCTATATCGAGATTCCAGCCGGAAGCTCGGTGAAGTATGAACTCGATGAAGAAACCGGCATGTTGATGGCCGATCGCTTCCTTCATACACAAATGTCCTATCCCGCAAACTACGGTTCTATCCTCGGCACGCAGGGTAAGGACGGCGATCCAGTTGATGTGTTGGTGCTTTCCAGCCAGCCGGTTATTCCGGGAGTTGGCATTAAAGGCCACATTATCGGCATGCTCGAGATGGAGGACGAGGAAGGTATCGATACAAAAATTCTCGCGGTTCCAGACAAAAAAGTCGACCCGATCTATGGCTTGTGGGAATCGATCGACGACGTTCCAAGGCACATCCTAGATGTCATCGAACACTTTTTTAATCATTACAAGGAACTTGAGCCGGGAAAAATTGTAAAGACGCACGGATTTAAGGGTAGGGGAGTCGCGGAAAAAGAGGTGATGGAGTCGTTTGTTGAAGAAGAGGAATGTGGCTGTTGTGGAGATTGCAGTTGTGGAGGTGGCGATTGTGGTTGTAGCGAGGGAAAGTGCGCTGGTAAGGACTGTAATGGCCAATGCGAATGCAAACCAGATGAAAAATCGAAGAATAAAATGAAATAGGAGAAAAAAATATGTCGAAATCAAATGAAGCTGGTATCAATGAAGCTCTAAGAAATAAGCTTAAACGAGAAAGAATTTTACAAATACTTGAGGAATCGATTGGCGCAAAGGCAGGGATTAAAGAATTCGTGGAAACGATTAATGTTCTAAAGCGTTTAGCAGAACTCAAACTTCTTACAGAACTAGAACTTCAACCACCTGTATCATTTTTCTTAAAGAATTGGAATAATCTTGATCCTGAAATACAGAAAGCTTTTAACACTGAATAATATTACCTATGGCATCATCATCAATCATTCCACCATCAGAATCACCTGAATCCACCACAAAATTCGTTCAGAACCCTGTTACAGAGGTCTTGCCCGAGAACGTGAGCCGAACCGAGTACGGTTTGGTTCATCGCATGCCGATCATCCAAGAAATGGAGCGATCGTATCTCGATTACGCCATGAGTGTGATTGTGGCTCGGGCATTGCCAGATGTACGTGACGGTCTTAAGCCTGTGCACCGCCGCATTCTGTTTGCGATGCGCCAGATGGGGATTCGCTGGAACTCGAGTTATAAAAAATCAGCAAGAATTGTCGGTGAGGTTTTGGGAAAATTCCACCCGCACGGCGATACTGCTGTGTATGACGCGATGGTGCGGCTGGCGCAAAACTTTAGCATGCGATATCCGCTCGTGGATGGGCAAGGAAATTTTGGATGTTTTACTGGCGATACACAAATTCAACTTGCCGATGGAACAAAAAAATCGTTTCTTGAACTGATTGAAGATTATAAAAAAGGCATTACACATTTCACATATACTATTAACGCACAAAATACTATTGAATTAGCCCCTATTCGTATTCCGCGCCTTACACAACACAATGCAAAAATTCTTGAAATAACACTCGATAACGGAGAAAAAATTCGGTGTACATACAATCATAAATTCATGGTTCGTGATGGATCGTATGTTGAGGCAAAAGATCTCAAGGAAAAGCAGTCATTGATGCCGTTATATATGCGATTAAATGCCGGAAAAGATAAAAACCTTCAAGGATATCAAGAAATCTATCAACCTGAAACACAAACATGGGAATTTGCCCATAGACTCGCAGATGTTTATAACCTTGTTCATGGAACGTATACTAAAAATCGTGGCAGAGTTCGACATCATAAAGATTTTCATAAATTGAATAATGATCCGCGAAACATACAACGACTTCAGTGGCAAGAACATCGACAAATACATCAGCAATATCTTAAAACTCTCTGGGAAAATCCAGCGTTTCGACAAAAAATGAGTTCACTCTTATCTTCTGCATGGAAAGACGATGCATTTAGACAGAAAACTCGAAAGGCGATTGCAGAAAGAAATGTTGCATTATGGAAAGATGCTGATTTTAGAAAGAAACAGTCCAAAAGAATACAACAACTTTGGGCAAATCCGGATTTCAAAAAGAATATTCTTGATGCAGCAAAAAAACATAATGTTCTTTTACATGGTACTGAAGGACAAAAAGCATACATGCGCTTGCGTCAACATGAAAAACTTCTTTTAATGTGGAAAGATCCAGAGTATATAGCCTTCCAACGACAGCAAATGAAAAAAATCTCTACAGCTTTGTGGAATGATCCAGAACACCGAAAACACATTTCTGAATTAACAAAGACAAGAATGACACAACCAGAAATGAGAGAAAAGCAAAGCGTGTTATCTAAACAACTTTGGCGAGATCCGATGTATCGCAAGGCACGTTCGGAAGAAAGTAAAAAACAATGGAATGATCCCTTATATCGGGCAAAATTAGTTCTCGTACTCAAAAAAAATGGAGTGAAAACTGCAAAAACTCGATTCCTCACTATCTGTCGATCGACAAAGTCCCGATACGGAGAGATAACGAAATCTCACTATGATGTTGTTCGAAGCATGATGTCACATAATCTGTATCCAAGGTTTGAATGGGGAGTAGCTCAATTTCCAGGTGGAATACAAGATGTTATAAAGATAGCCAAGACAGAACAAGAATACCTCAATCATAAAGTCATCTCGGTAAAACCCGCTGGCGTTGCGGATGTGTATGATCTTACGGTCGATATCACCCACAACTTTGCACTCGCTGCCGGCGTCTTTGTTCACAACTCCGTTGACGGCGACAGCGCCGCAGCCATGCGGTACACCGAGGTCCGTCTTTCGCGCATGAGTGAAGAGCTCCTGGCCGACATCGATAAAGAAACCGTGACCTTTATCGATAACTTTGATGGATCGCAACAAGAGCCAACGGTCTTGCCGGCTCGGTTACCAAACCTGTTATTGATGGGTGCTGAAGGAATCGCGGTTGGTATGGCCACCAAAATTCCTCCGCACAACCTTACAGAAGTTTTCAACGGGCTGGCAGCAATGATTGAACTCGGAAAAACGGAAAAGATTGAAGGTCAAACTACTCCAACAAAAGAGGAAGATCTGCAAACAGCAAAACCTGCGATATTAGCCGGCACCTTTCAATCCGAGATCACGATTGAACAACTCATGGAACACATCAAAGGTCCAGACTTCCCAACGGGCGGGGTGATGTACGACTGGAATCAAATTAAAGAAGGGTACGCAATCGGCAGGGGCAGGATTGTTGTTCGCGCTGTTGCATCTATTGAAGAAACAAAAACCGGCAAATTCCAAATCATCATTACCGAGCTTCCGTATCAAGTGAACAAAGCGAAACTCGTTGCCAAGATTGCGCAACTGGTTCGCGACAAGCGGTTGGTTGGCATTAGTGATCTGCGCGATGAGTCCGACCGCGAAGGGTTGCGTGTTGTTGTCGATCTCAAAAAAGACGCCAAGCCCAAGTCTGTTCTCAACAACCTCTATAAATATACTGAACTCCAAAACAGTTTCTCCCTCAATATGGTTGCGCTAAATGCTGAAGGCACGCCCCAACTCATGAATGTGAAGATCGTATTGATGGAATATATTCGACACCGCCAGCTCGTGGTGGTTCGCCGGTCACAATATGAGTTAAAAGCCGCACGAGACCGCGCGCATATTTTGGAAGGTCTATTGATTGCGCTCGCGCACTTAGATGACGTGATCGAGACTATCCGCAAATCGCCGGACAGCGACACCGCGAAACTTCGTTTAATGACCAAGTTTAAGTTGTCCGAAATTCAAGCCATCGCAATCCTGGATATGCAACTGCGCCGCCTCGCCGCATTGGAACGGCAAAAAATCGAGGACGAATATAAAGCGATCAAAGGCGTTATTGCCGATCTCTGCACATTGCTCTCACATCCAACAAAAATCCTGCAGGTGATTATACAAGAAGGCAAGCAGGTGGTTGATCAGTTTGGCGACGAGCGCCGTACAAAATTGCACAAAGGAAAGATTGGCGAGTTCAGCGAGGAAGATCTCATCGCGAACGAACCCGCGATTATCACCGTCACCGAAACCGGATACATCAAACGCATGAGTCCAACCGTCTATCGCACACAACAGCGCGGCGGCGTTGGCGTTACCGGCATGACCACCAAAGATGAGGACACTATCAAACTTATTCTTATTGCAAACACACACGACGCTATGCTCATGTTCACGAACAAGGGGCGCGTGTTTAAACTCAAGGTGCATGAGTTGCCGGAGAGCGGCAGGCAAGCGAAGGGGACCAGCATGGTGAACCTTATCAATCTGCAAGCGGACGAGCGACTCCAGACCATCCTCAGCATGAACGATAAAGAAGTTGAAGGAAAATGTATTGCGCTTGCTACAAAAAATGGTTTGGTGAAAAAGACAAAGCTTGCGGACTATCAAAATATTCGCACCAACGGCATCATTGCGATCATTTTGAAAGATAGCGATGAGCTTGTGTGGGGAAAGATTACTAGCGGCAAAGACCACGTCATGTTGATTACGCACCAAGGCAAATCGATCCGATTCCCAGAAGGTGAGATTAAGGTTACCGCACGCGACACGCAGGGCGTTCGCGCGATTATACTTAAAGAGGGTGATCTGGTTATTGGCGTTGCGGTGTTTCCGGCCGAGATTTTGACGGCAGACGAGAAAAAGAAAAAACTCTTCAAGCAGTTGTTGCTTGTCACCGTAAACGGCATGGGCAAACGCACCGAGTTGGGTGAGTATCCCATTCAAAAACGCGCCGGCCAGGGTGTGAAGGTTGCCGAGATCACCAAAAAAACAGGAGATGTTGCCGGCGCGATGATGGTAGACCAAACAACCGACGAGGTTGTGCTTACCACCAAATCTGCTCAAGTTATTAAGTTGCCGCTCAAAAATATTCCTGTGCTAACACGTCCAACGCAAGGGGTGATTCTCATGCGCTTTAGCGAGAAGGACGATCATGTGGTGGCGGTGACAACGACGAAGACGAGTGTTGAAGGGGAGTAGGTGAAGGAGTATAATGTTGCTCAAATAGAATAGTGAATAAATATACAGGAGGAATATGCCACAAGGACACAGAGGTGAGTCAGATTCGACAACTGCGCATGGATTTCGAGAACATCAGCCCAGGTCATTAACCGATTGTGCAAAGCAGTTAGTGATGGATGTACTTACGAATAATGATAGGTTTTCCGACACAGAGCTCATTGCCCAGTTGCGCAAGTTTGTGCAGGATGGTGTGACACAAGCAGAAATAGTGCAATTTATAGAAGATTTTCCTCCCGAAAAAATGTCTTTTAATGGAAAAGAATGGTTTCTTGAGATAGTAAGGAATATGTGGGTTTAGCGCATATGCCATAGCAATAGTTTTCAGGAAATTGGGCGCATGTCATACGTAGTAAGGGTGTATAATGCACCCTATATATTTTAAAATGAATCAAGGAGGGGTGTATGGGTCTGACTCAAAGGGAATTAAACTCTAGCGTTGTCAACGAAACCGCTGTTGAACCTGAACCAGAAGTTATACTTGTCTCCAATGAAATGTCAGACGCTGATATAGAAAAAGTTATTGTTGCCCATCGCTACCCAAACCCACCCAAAGAGATTGTTGATGCTATCAAAGCATATTCGTTCGGCGGTAGAAGTATGGTTATGATCTCAAGTTTAGCATTGCATGCTAGTCGATGTAATCTTACAACGACCAGAGAAATAGAACAATACGTTGGTATCCCCATCAAGAATTGGGATGAAACAGCATATAATACATATTACGATGAACGTCTCAAAAATTAGTCGCGCAAACTCATAACGTATGACTCTGCCTATTTACTCCATCATTACTTCTATCCTCACCACCGTTCTCGGTATTTCACTCGGAGTCCTTGGTATTGTCGTGGTAAGCCGCCTCGTCGGTCCCCTCCCTCTTTCCGTTACCCAAACCACAACGCAAAAGAGAAAGCTCAAAGTTTGTCTTCACTCGCAGGAATGCGTTTGGGCAAGATCGTAAACATCAGCGAATCACCAAATTTTCAACCGCGTCCCTATGAGCTTATGAGAGTTTCGCCAGATTCCGCCGGTGGAAAAGCAGGCGTGCCAACAACTGTGGAACCAGGGTCTACTACCTTTAACTATACTGTCACACTCAGTTACGAAACGTTGTAAAAAGTCAAGAGTTGGCAAACTCGAGTTAACATCTTTTATGCAGGCAAGAAATTCATGTATTGACAGTAATTATACAAAAATGTATACTTACTGTCAATGACATTTACTGCCCTTTCGTCAATGATCCGCACCCCCTATGTGCATACATATCAACTCGCCAGATTATTTCCGAGTGAATCTCCAAAAACGCTCACGGTACAGCTCACACGATTTGTTGGGCGAGGATTACTCATTCGGCTAAAGCGTGGTATCTACCTTTTTCCAGAACGATCGATTGATGAACTCACGTTGGCATCCGTGTTGTACCATCCTTCCTATGTGAGTTTGGAAACTGCACTGCACGTCTATGGCATCATCCCAGACATTCCCTCCACGGTGACAAGTATTACCCCGACAACATCGAACACTTTTATCACTCCACGCGGGACATATACCTATAGTCGCATCCATACGCATCTATATTTTGGATATCATATCCATACTGATGCAACGAATCAGCTTTCATATAACTTGGCAGAACCAGAAAAGGCATTACTTGATTGGATGTACATGCGTACAATTCGTCATCTTCACACTTTTCGTGTTGATTTTTCATCGTTGAATAGGGAGCGACTCACAACGTTTTCAAAGGAATACCCTTCGTGGGTGCAGGAAGGCCTACGTGTATAACCTTCAAACAAATGTTGCACAGATCCTCGACTTTGCTTCACAAACGCAGGTTCCTGTTACCAGCCCGCGTGCAATCATCAGAGAATACCTCCAAAGCTTTGTTATCTCCACACTGTATAGCCTTCCGCACACAGAAAAACTTGTCTTTGTTGGTGGCACATCACTTCGATTACTACGCAATATTGATCGATTCTCAGAAGACTTAGATTTTGACAACCTCGGACTGTCTCTTTCTCAAATCAAACAGTGTGTCGAGGCAGTTGTCGAACGGATGCTTCGCGAACGTATTCCCGTCGAACTGTATCAAACACACCATCCCACACATCAGTATTTTGAGTTTCGTTTCCCTCATCTTCTCCATGATCTCAAGATCACCACAAATGATAAGGAAAAACTCATGATCAAATTCGACACCGCATCAACGTGGAAAGGACATCATCCAGAAATCATTCTCTTTTCTCGATACGGATTCATTGAACACATCGTCACTAATCCGCTTAACCATCTCTTGGTACAAAAACTCGCATCATATGTTCAACGAAAGCAGACTCAACCCAGAGACCTCTATGACATCGTTTGGTTATATAGCCAAGGTGCTCGATTTGACCATGCCTTTGCCCGCATAAACAAGCTCACAAGTATTATCGATCAAGGCATGGAAAAATATGCACGAGAGGGTCTCACTGTAACACTCAAAGCGCGACTGCGCCCCTTTCTTTTTCAAGAAGATAGTATGACGAAACTTTCGTTGATTCCTGACGTGTTTCGCGCTCTCAAAGAAACACCATAGACTTCCGCCTCCTGATATACTGCTGACATGCGGTGGAGGATTGTCTGTTTCACTTTTTTCTTTTGTTCGCTGATTCTGGCATTTCGTCCTCGGTATGCCAACGCTTTTACCATCACCTCGGACCCACAATATATCGTCATGAATTTTTCCGAGATCAATGAACTCAACTGGGCAGCACCGGAAGAAGAATGGCAGTTGATCATAAAACCAAAAATCTTAGATCAATTGTATCAGCTCAAAACGGCGTTGCCACCTGGAACAGCCAACCGCAAACTCGCATGGAGCACACTGCAGGAGTACATGAACACACCGATGGACGCTCCGTCAATCGATTCCTACTACGTCAAAAAAATCCGTCGCATCCTAGAAATTACTGAAGAAGAAAACCTTCCGGTATTTTTGCCGTTGAACGGCTTCCAATGGTGGGACGAACTGCCAGAGCTTTACAACTGGTAGGATCCAGACGGCACGCATACGCCTGCAATCTTTTTCAACCGCCAACGCACAAAAGATTTTAAACAACGATTTATTGCTGGTTACAATCCAAGCAACCAATGGAATGTTGAGTGGCAAGACTTTGCAACACCGATGAAACTCAACTATCGCAATTGGGGAGGTGGGGGAGTTCGATTAGCGCCGCCGCCAAACCTCGTTTCTTCACCCTATCAAACAGTACAAAAAGGACGACTCAGCGCAATATTATCTGAACTTGTCGCCGTGTTAAATCGTTGGCAGAAGGAAGGAAAAAGCGAGTTGTTTGCAGGAATCACGATTGGAACCGAGATCTCGCTGAACGCGTCTGCTACACCAAAAGATGAATTTGAACCGTATGGATATCGAAGCATGCAGGATCTTTTCTGTCCGCAAAATCAACCAACCTGTGGAACTACAACGCATTGGAAACAGCCAGACCTTGAAAAGTATCGTGAAGCAGTTGTTCAAACATACTTGAATGATTTTACACGACTTGCCTCGCGCATGGGCATACCCAAGCAACGGATCTACACGCACGTGTGGAGCGAGTCCGAACCAGGTGATCCTCGATATACAAACTATGCGAATGCCGCGTTTACGTTGTACTCGCGTCCTGGTATGAGTTTTTATGGACGCGCCAAAAATCCGCTGGGTCTTGCTTTGTGGGAAAATGCTCTTGCAAAAAATGGTAACCCCAGCTGGGGAGCGGTTGAGTATTCCACCGGAATATCCGAGAATGCATGGAAAAAAGGATTGACCAATACATTAGATTCGCAAACTCCAGCAAAAGTATTGGTGATCTATAACTGGACACAGCACAAAGACACTGAAGCTATGCCGGCACTTTCAACCGAACTCAAGAAGATTCCAATAGAACCACGATGTGCCATTCCAGAAATTTTGCCACTGGATGCAGATGGAATGGTGGGATCAGAAATCCATTGGCAACTTTTTCCTGATCGAACAGCAAACGAAACTACAGAAAGGCTAAAACTCCACATTAGCCCTGGGCTTAAACCATCTGGCATAAGCGAGCAAGCTATAGAAAGCGTATTTGGTAAAACATCGACAACGCTCTCGATACCATCTGGTGTTTACACGTGGTACCTTGAACTAAGCGGGTGCAACGGCACGCGCAAAACAACCTCGGAACCGCGAATACTCGTCGTCCCGATTGTACTTCCAGAAATCCATATTCCATTTTGGGTCAAGTTTATCTTGACACATCAACGTTAATCAAGATGAAGCAATGAGGCGGGCGCTTCTCTCTACTCTTGCTTTTTCCCATGGAACTTCTCGTGCACCTTCTTCAACTCCGAGCGCGTCACGTGCGTGTAGATCTGCGTCGTTGAAATATTTTTATGCCCCAACATTTCCTGCACATCACGCAAACCCGCACCGTTGATCAACAAATCAGTCGCAAACGAGTGTCGAATTCCGTGTGGAGAAACCCTGATTGGCAGGTGTGCTTTGCGACAGTACTTGTCCACAATGCGCTGTACCGATCTTACCGTTAATCGCATCTCGGATCCATCGCTCGTGATTGGAGGCTGTTTGCGACTATATCGAATAAACACCGGCCGCCAAAAATCCTCCCTACCATTCAGATATTTATCCAGCCATTCCGCCGATCCATCGCTCAAAAATACCACACGCGGCTTTCGACCTTTTCCAATGACACCAAACTCTTTCCGCTGTGTATCTACTTGCTCACGGTTGAGCGACACCAACTCGCTCACACGCAGTCCCGTCGAAAACAACACTTCTAATAGTGCTTTATCTCTCGGTCCTGTTTTTGAACTAAGCAATGGTTGATCTAACAATCGCTGCATGTGTTCATAATTAAGAAACTTCATAGATCTGGACTCGCCTTTAGGAAGGTCGATTTTCTCCGGCGATAATACATCCAGATCGTTCTTGATCAACCATTTAAAGAACGAACGAAGTGCAATAACATGATAGGCTTGCGTGGTCCTGGAAAGCGTACGACCATCTGCGCCAGCATATCCAGAAAGATACACGCGATACTTCTTTAGTTGATCCAATGTGAACTCATGAAGATCATGAACTGTGCGCGACTCTAACCAATTACAAAATCTCTCGAGGTAATGTGTGTAGTTGCGAATCGTTAAATGGCTCAAATTGCGTTCAACATCGCAGTGTTCTAAAAATTCTCTACTCAATGCTCGTGGATTGTTGGTTGTCATGTTACCTCAAGTGACGTCCTATAAGAATAGTTATGCTAACTTAGCAGTCTGTATCATAGAGTGCTAATACCCGAACATATTGCAAAGGTTTGATATATCCATCTTTTTTTGATACGTTATTTGACCGTCAAAAAAGGAAGGTACCAGATGTGGATTAACATATCCTTTGTGTATGTTTTGCCGAATTATTATAAACATTTTACTTACCAGCCTTCTATAGATCAGCATGACAGAGCGGGGAGGCGATGTCAATATTGTGCGACATTACATAAAATGTTTTGCGACATAGAAATGGGCGAAATACCAAAGTAGTTGCGTAGCGCATGCTTGAACACATTCTTGAAAATTTTGAGAGATTAACGGAACATTGTATGAAACAGAAGCTTTCATAGACACCCGTGATTATACAACAGCAACAACCGGACAATGGTGGAAAAGCACTGCAGAGGTAAAACCAAGCAGAGTTCATCATAACAAGCCGACCTACCAGATAGCGATCTGTTGTAATGCCCGTTTTCCGGTTCCTCGAACTTTGGGATGACTCGTTGGTCCTCATTTTCGCTCAACACATAGGGAAAATATATTGATGCAGTGTAATAATCAGCAAAACTTTCGGGTTTATCTACAAATCGTGTTTTCGAGTAGACCAGTACATACAGGGGACTCGGTAAAAAAGGGAATTCGCAAGAATAGCAGAGGGAATTGGAATAGCGAAACAGGTGACGCGGCAACAATGGTGCATAAACAGCACTTCTCCGTGGCAATCGTACTGTACGTCGCAAAAGTATTATTGTGCGACATAATAGAGATAGACAAACCAATAAGAGAGAAGGACTGCGCGCTTCCGGTATCAATTGCCCCGCTATACTGATAACACGCACCAATGCACCTGTATTACTCCCCAAAGGGACGCTCTGTTCTTCTCCTTAGGGAGACCCGCCTTGACAACGCCTTCGGATTTTTCTCCGCATGCTTTGTTTTGAGTTATCCACAAGGCTTGGTTCATCAAGTCTTTTTCGGGTTTTCTTGGCATGGCACTTTGTCCGCCCAGATGCCAACATCTTGTGAAAAAGTATCCTATAATTGTGTGAAAAGTGATATTATATTAATATAATCAAACTATATCATCTACTCTGGTGGCACTATGGAAAACCCACCACTCCTCTTCCCTGCTGTTCTCGCATGAATTTTTTTCGTTTCGTCACTGAGTAAAAATTACTTCCATTGCACCATCGCAAAAAAAGCGAGAAGCATCACAATCCATACGCCAACATACTCCCACACTGTGTTTTGAAACAACCGACCGCTCAACTTGGTCACCAGCACGCCAAGCACCGCGTACATCGATCCTACGATACACAAGGAGGCTGCCCACAGGGTTGTGGGTAAAAAGGAAATGCCGATTGCCAACTCCCCCATCAGTACTGCAACAGTGATGGCTTGATGTAAAAGAGAAATATCCAGTTTTTGTTTCAATTCAATCGACCATAGCGAGATGAGTACAAGTGGAAAAGTCGCCAAGGAGATGGCCAGGCCATTTGCCCAAAACGGTAAATGGAGAGAGAAAATGGTGTTTGCAAAGAAAAACTCGATAAGTAACGTGGTAAATAGAAAGCTGACGGCGTGTGCAGCACGCAACAACTGGATTGTGCGAAACTTGGCAACAGAAAAAATATTGCATGTTAAATAAATGGCATACATCCCTACGCCAAAAAGCGCTAACACAGCTATTTTACTCAATACGTTCTCGGGGAGTAAAAAGTAGAATAGTGAGACCGAGATTGCGTATAAACACGGAAATGGTACGACCATAAACCACTCGATACCACCCAGGTCATCGAAAAGTGCCCAAGCAGACATAGCATAGGTAACAAAAAATAACAGTGCGGTTCCCAACAGCCGAAAATCCAATGGTACGTATTGAGTTCCGAGAAGAGCAAAAGACAAAACGAAAGAACTCACGAGAAATTTCTCACGTTTTCTCATGCGTGCTTGACGGCATTCATGTACACCGCCTCCACATCCTCGTGTTCTTCCAATGCATCAAACAACTCTTGAATCTGTTCCCACTGATGAGCATCTTCAATCTCCAATGGAATCGAGACTTGATACTCGGCTCCCGCGCGCGTAAACATAAACATGACCGATCCCGGTCCGCCCAATGAACCTCCAGCTCTCTCGATCATATTGCGAATTTCTGCTCCGGTTCGCTGGTGATTATCCGTGTGTGTGACAATAAGAAACCCAGCCCCGCCATGCGCGTATGCTTCGTAGGTCACCTCTTCCAGTTGATGTCCTGATGTGCTTTTACCTAAGCCCCGATCAATCGCGCGTTTTACATGTTCGTTGGACATATTTGCTTCGCGGGCTTTTTCCATTGCAAGCCGAAGTGAAGGATTTGCGTTTGGATCCCCTACTCCCGTCGTTCGAACTGCGGTACGGATATTTTTGGAAATCTGGGTGAAAACTTTACTGCGTTTTGCGTCTTCAGCACCTTTTTTGTTTTTGATGTTATTCCACTTGGAATGACCGGACATGAGGCTATTATACACGCGATATCATCAACAATTTGGAACCATCTTTGGAACCATCGCTTGACAATACCCCAGAGTTTGGTACTCTTTTGGGCATACATCTATGGGAACACTCCAAACACTTCAGTCGCAAGCAATCACTGCCGCAGAGAATCGACAGTGGGATGTAGCGACGTCCATGAACTCAGAAATCTTGGCACTTGAGCCGAAAAATATCTCTGCGCTCAACAGACTTGGATTCTGTTATCTTCAGAGGGGTGATAAAAGAAAAGCCAAAAAGATTTATCAATATGTTCTCTTAACCGATCCATATAATGCCATCGCCAAAAAATACTTGGGCGTATTGGAAAATGGCAAAAGTTTGATCTTGAGCGTTATGGGTTCCTTCCAAGAAAGTTTTATTGAAGAGCCGGGGAAAACCAAGACCGTGAGCTTGTGTCGAATCGCAGATCCTTCTATTCTTACCACCATTCCTGTTGCCACACATTGTAAACTGGTCGCAAAGCAGTATCGCATCATGGTTGAAACAGATAATGGTATGTACCTTGGTTCCCTCCCCGATGATTTATCGCACTCTCTTACAAAATTGATCAAGGGAGGTAATGAATACAAAACAGTCGTCAAAAGTGCAACAAGAAGCGCATGTATCGTTTTTATTAAAGAGTTGAGTCGATCCAAAAGACAAGCGCATCTTAACTCCTTTCCTTCTGCAAGCAGTACTCGTAGCTCTGGTCTTCATGAGGAACTGTTGGTGGATAGTTCGCCAGTGGACGTTTCAGAAACTGGGCAAGAAAGGGATACTTTTGAGGAGTTCCAAGAAGAATTCAGTCGAGACGAAACAGATCGATAGACTCCCGTATTATCGGCTCCCATATATCGGCTCTCCTATTGCGGAACTCATTGTGAAATTGGTTGCGCTAGAAGTGTAGCAATATCTGTTCCTAAAAATAGCACGATATCTGCGCGATACTCTACAGCATGTTGCCGATTTACAGTACTCTCTTTTGTGCCGAGATGAAAAAAATCTTGTACTGTTTGAGCAGTCTTTGTAAGCAATAGCTCTTTCTGCTCCAAATCGAGACGCGTTTTTTCTAATTCATTAGGAGTTTGCGCGATATTCACCACATTGAATCCCATCAAGTTTAAGGCGCGTGCGACACGCGTTGCTAGATGAGCCTCACCAGTTGTATTGACCACACCAATCGCCTTATTCTCTTTGCGTATGTCCGGATCTGCGAATAAGGAGCCAACAAACGCATCGAGTTTGAGGAAGTCTGGCACATACAATATCTCGTCTTTTGATTTCTCGTCTTTTGTGTGTTGATCTACAGGTTTTATTAATGATGAAGAAAGTGTATCGATGATGCCGAGTTGGTCTTTTCGCATCGCACCAAAAAACTTCCACAATCTGTACCGATCGGCATAGCTTAGAGAACTTGGCAATCGAAAAAGAAGCGATTGTGCAAACATCTGTTGAAGCACTGATGGCGTCATTGGCTGATTGATCTGCGGTTTGACCTCAATCAGATCTTGAACGATCACCCCAAATTGAAACCCAAGCGTTTGTGTAACAAAGGTCGGAGGTAATTTTTCAAGGTCCGCCAAACCAAAAAGTGATGATGCTTTGTATAGTCCATATCCGCGCAACGTTTCTATCAATAATGTATCCGGCAATGGCAGAAGAGTTGCAGTGTTCTCTTTTCCACGCACGATGAGGAGTGCTAAACTTTTTGCAGATTGGTTTGGATGATCGGTCACCACAAGAATACCGTACTGCCCCACCCCATCCCATCGCGACTTCCGCATAATAATCCCAACCGCGATAACAACGGCAACTGCAAGAATAAAGAACGGAATAAGAAACTGAATACTTGGAACATAACGACGTATGCGCCTGTTATCTAAACCTTCTTTGCGTGCCTCGGTTCGGGCATGTCGCGCGATGTTTGGTCGCCGAACAGCATGAAAATAATCCATAATCATAAGAAAGACTATTATAACGAGTTTTACAATTCGCACTCTAGATACTAGTATCTGGAGTGCGAATTGCTTGTCTCAACTGCTCTGTGAGCCTTATCATGAATCGCACATTGTGGATACTTGCCAAACGGTAGTACAACAGTTCTTGTGTTTTATACAGATGGTGAAGATATGCTCGAGTAAAACTTTGGGCACAAGTCCAACAATCGCATCCTTCTTGAATAACCGAAGGATCTTTTATATATTGCGCATTCCCTATCTGTAATCTTCCATGCGAGTGATGTGAAGAAAATTTCCACTGATTGGGATCGGCGTGGGTGAGATTTTCGAGGTGACCAACATAGAGTGCTCCATTGCGCGCCAAACGTGTTGGGGCAACACAGTCGAATATATCGTACCCAGCGCGCACTGCATCCAAAATATCCTGCGGATCACGGCCAACACCCATGGCATATCGTGGTTTGTTATCTGGCAAAAGTTTGCGAACCCAGTCCATGATTTGGACTGTTGCCTCCATGTTATATCCAATGGTTTCGCCACCAAATGCTATTCCGTCAAAACCGAGATCGGTAATTGTTTGAGTAGACTCCTTGCGCAGATCCTCATGCATGGATCCTTGAATGATTCCAAAGAGCGCCTGATATTGGCCTAACACGCTTTTTCGCTTGTGCTGTTCCCAATACGTTTTGCACCGACTGGCCCACGCGTGCGTGCGATCCAGCGCCTCACGAGCATATTCTAGTGTGGCATTGTCCGGAGTGCATTCGTCAAAGGCCATAATGATGTCTGCACCAATCGCTCGTTGAATTTCGATTGCTTTTTCTGGCGTAAAAAAATGTTTAGAACCATCGAGATGCGACGTAAACTCAACGCCATCATCGGTAATTTTTGTTGGAATTTTACTAGGGTTGCGATCTAACAAACCCATTTTCGTTTTTGTTTCAAGCTGTTTTCCTAGGCTAAATACTTGGAAACCGCCAGAATCCGAGAGCACTGGCTTGTGCCAATTCATAAACTTTTGCACACCACCCATTGCCCGCACAACCTCGGCACCTGGACGCAAAAATACATGATAGGTGTTGGCTAAAATAATCTGCGCGCCGGTATTTTGTGTGAGATCGTCCGGCGAGAGCGCTTTTACGGTAGCTTGCGTGCCTACCGGCATAAAGATTGGTGTTTGGACAATACCGTGGGGTGTGACGAATGATCCGGCGCGGGCAAAACCTTTAGTACGTTCAAGCATGAAAGAAAA
>CAYILC010000011.1:2030-17446 GCA_964364145.1 uncultured Pseudomonadales bacterium | reverse complement strand
TTTCTTCCGATATTTCCGAGACTCTGTATATCGTGGAAAAAATCAAAGAGCTTATAAAGTCCGGAGTGAGTCCGAATGAAATTGCGGTGCTGTATCGCAACAATGCGGACAGCTTTGCTTTTGAGGATGCTCTTGCAAAATGGGGTATTCGATATGAAATTGACGCTGGCGCCAATATCCTCGATACGCCAATAATTCAACAACTTCTCCTCCTGTTTCAAGTGATCTATGGCATGCGGACAACGCAGGAGGATCTCGATCTTTTTACCATCATGAACTATCCATGGTCGATGCTGAATGCTTTAGATATATTGAAAATTGCGCGAGCCGCCGCACAGCAAAAGACTTCAATATTTGCGATCTTAACTTCAAAAAAACTTGATGACCTTGAACTGCAAGATCGCGAAAAAATTCTCAAGTTTATCCAGAATTTATTGCATTGGTCTCAATTGGATGCGCAACAAACTTTTCCATTATGGGTTGAGACCGTACTCAATGAAAGCATGATGCTTCCGTGGATGTTGAATCAGCCAAACGCAGTTGAGATGGTGAACAGCGTGCAGTCAATTTTTAGCGAAGTGAAGCGCATTGCGCGTGGAAGCCATTCGTTAAACCTTGAGAAGTTTCTTTCTACTATCGCAACAATGCAGGAGCACCATCTCAAAATTCGCGAAGAGAAGATGGCGTACACAAAAGCCGATGCAGTAAAACTGACCACCGCGCACAGCGCAAAGGGTTTGGAGTGGGAGTATGTGTTTATTTCTCGGGCGTTAGACGGAAAGTGGGGAAACGTTCATACTCGCGATCTCATTTCTCTGCCGCCGGGAGTGTTAAAAAATACCAACATAGATGAAAAAGATCAAAACGAAGACGAACGCCGTGTATTCTACGTTGCACTCACTCGCGCAAAAAAACACGTCATCATTACCTATGCGGAAAAAACTGTGGTTGGTGATCGATTAAAAGATACAACGCGAACAATGTTTTTGGAGGAGATACCAAAGGAAAATATTGTTATCACCAACATCAGCACATTTGAAAAAAGTGTTCCCGCATTGATATCTAAACTTCTGCAAATTCCTAAAGAAATTCAACAACAAATCGAAGAAAAAGAATGGCTTACGGGGTTGCTCAAAGACTTTGTTCTCACTCCCACCTCGCTGAATACCTATCTGCAGTGTGCGTATAAATTTAAACTGAATGTGCTCATTAAAGTACCAAGAGCAAAACAGGATTATCTCGCGTTTGGCACCGCAATACATAAAGCTTTGGAGATGTTTTATCGGTCACTTATAGAACACGAATTACCGCCAAACAAAGAGTATCTTATCAACCAGTTTGAACTTGCGCTCAAAAAAGAAATTCTTACACGAGACGAGGAAGAAAAACGTCTGAATCAAGGAAGGAAGATTCTGTCTGCGTATTACGATCGGTATAAAGAGGAGTTTGGTCGACCGGTATTTTTGGAGAAGTTCTTAGGATATGGATGGTCGCGTGTGTACGTTGATGACGTGCGAATTGGAGGGCGCATCGATAAAGTTGAGTGGATTGATCAAAAGCACAATCTTGTTTCTGTGGTGGATTATAAGACCGGTCAGCCAAAAACGCGCAACGAGATTGAAGGAAAAACAGTAAACAGCAACGGAGATTACAAACGGCAACTCTTATTTTATAAACTTCTCGCGGATTTAGATAAAAGCTTTACTCTTGTCGTTAAAAACGGCGTGTTCAGTTTTATTGAGCCGGATAAACAAACCGGAAAACTTCGGCGTGAGGAGTTTGAGTTGAAGAAGGAAGAAGTTGATGATTTACGAAAGACTATTAAAGAAGTGATGAACGAGATTCGCACGCTCCATTTTGAACGGACCACAAACTATAATATTTGCAAGCGATGCGAGTTTGCAAATCATTGTTGGCCGACTGGTATTCCAACGCAAAACGCGGAACAGATGAAGTTACTATAGGCACTTTTGTTGCAGAAAAGTTACCGCCAACTCGGAATCGCAAAATATATTTTTTCTGCGAACTGTATAGGCACAGGAATCCCCGTGAGATTAGGGTAAAACACCACAAACCACACGATTGCCAGTCCAAGAATCGAGTATGCCCAAACACGTAATGCCATTTTTTTGTTGTTCATCCACTCATGCAGAGTGACAGCCAGACCAATACATAAAAATGGAACGGCAAGTGCGTAGTGGTAAAAGAACATAATTCTTGGAGAAAACAACCAAAGAGCCCATACGGAGAGGTACGACATAAAGAGAAACCACGTTTCCCATCGATATCGATGTATGCATTTTGCAAATAGCCACAACAACGCTAACAATCCTCCATAAAAAATGATCGGATTTCCCATGTTATAGATATTTCCAATCATCCCTTCTTTCGAGTAGTCTACATACAACCAAACTGGACGAACATCAAATACCCACTGCAGAGGTGTTGATTGAAAAGGATGTGTTGCGGTGAGATGCACTTGGTAGTACCAAATCTGTTTATGGAGCTCAACGAATTGCGCTATTGTGTGACCCTGAATCCAAAACTGGGCGAAGGACAGAATATACACAACGATAGGAACACATATCCATGTGATAAAGAATTTAATGAGTTCATATACAGAGGGCAGTTTCCATGTTTTAATCATCAATAATAGTTGATCCAGCACATAGATTCCAATCACAAACACACCGCTCCATTTTGTTGAAGCCGCCAATCCGGCTAGAAATCCAGATAATAACAAAAGTTTTTTCTGTGCAGAACTCTTTTTTTCTTCCCTAAATTTTACATATGCAATGAGCGATAACATAATAAAGAACACAACGTGTATATCATTCATCGCAAGGCGGGCTTGGACGAGTAATAAACCGTCAATACTTACAAGCAGTGCAGCTAACACCGCAACCCGTTTCACTTTGAATAATTGAAGTGCCAAATAATATGTTGCCGCAATCATTCCTAACGAAAATACAACAGATGAAATACGCCATCCAAGCGCGTTTTCGCCGAATACTTTTATTCCAACCGCTTGTGTGAGTTTAGCAATCGGTGGATGCAGCCATTCAATAGCAGTGTCTGGTTCCGGAGCGGGATGCCACCATTCATACCCAGATGGATCATTGCGTGCGTACAGTTTTGCGGTGACAGCGTGATACACTTCGTCGAAGTAATATTTTGATGGTTCACTGATTCGATACATTCGGACCGCAAACGCAACAATAAGTATGATCAACAAATATTTCATTGAACTCATTGCGAAACTCGCTTTCGTCGTGAAACACAGATAGTTTGAGTAAAAAAGGCATGCTTTTGACGAAGGACTAGCAAAGCTAATTCGAGGAAAAAGCGTGCCTTTTTTACCAAAGTAGCTTGTGTTGTAATAGAAATAGAGTTTCGCAATGAGTTCATTATTTAATGATACACGTATGATCAAGTCTGAACAGCACAAACATTCATCAGTTATATCATCAGCTGTATGTAAAGGTACAACAAAAATAAAAACGTGGTTTTCCACAGAGCGAATAAAAAAACTTCTCTTTGCTACCTTTCTCTCGGCTTGGACAGTCTACTTTTATTTTCTGTGGCGAGACATGATTGTGTTAGATGGTAATGGGGTGAGAATTGGTTGGATTGGAGTTTGGGGTGATTGGGCAATGCATTTCACTCAAGGAAGCGAGTTTGCATTTCGTTCGTTATGGATCACCAATCACCCATTGTTGGTTGGAGCTCCGTACTCCTATCCATTTATTGTGAACTGGATCAGCGGTTTATTAGTTCGAGGAGGCATGGAGTTTTTCTCGGCATTTGTTGTTCCCAGTTACATCTACTCCATCGTATTCGTTTTTATTCTTACTCTGTTTTATCGAGTTGTGTTTCGGTCTTGCGGTATCGCAATGTTAGCCACAAGCATATTTTTACTCAATGGTGGTTTGGGCTTTTGGTGGTATCTGATTGAGATAAAAAACAATCTAAGTTTGGCAGCGATCTTTGGTTCGCGGCAAGAGTTTACACATTTTGGTGAAAAAGGCATTGAGTGGATAAGCGTGATTACGAGCATGATAATCCCACAACGTTCGTTCGTGTTTGGGTTTCCTATTGCCTTGTGTGTGGCAATTCTCATCTATAAAGAAATTCAGAAAAGGCATAAAGATTGGTCGGTCAAACGATTTATAATTGCTGGACTTATATTTGGAGCACTTCCAATGCTCCATACGCACTCGTTTTTAGCATTGGGAATTATTCTAGCGTGTTGGTTTTTCACACCATTCATTCACACAAAACATAAAAAAGAATCATTTTTTCATCCGTTGTTCTGTTGGGTTGCGTTTGGTGCTACTGCTTTGATCATTGCGACTCCAATTCTTCTCACGTTTTATCGCATAACAATTGTTGCAACAACTTCAGGAAGTTTTATTAAATGGTTTCCGGGTTGGTTTGTGAATCAAAATGGCGAACACTCTGAAATGAACTGGATTTGGTGGTGGTTCTTAAACTGGGGATTCACTCTACCACTTGGGATTGTTGGATGGTTTCTTATGCCGAAAAAGAAGAAGCTCATCATTGCGCCATTTTTTGTGTTGTTTGTTTTGCTGAATCTCTTTCTTTTTCAACCATATATTTGGGACAATACCAAATTTCTTGTGTGGGGTTCGCTGGGAATTTCTGGTTCGGCGGCGTATACGCTTCGATGGTTGTTTGAAAAAAAGCATTGGAGTATTCGAGTGCTAACAGCTTTACTTTTTTTCATAATGATATTTTCCGGAGGTTTGGACGCATTCTATGCGGTGGACAAGCGAAAACACAGTTGGGGTATGTATACGTATGATGACTTGGCAATAGCAAGGTATATTCGTGAGAATACTCATCCAAACGATGTTTTTCTTACCTCAGATGTGCACAACAATGTCATTCCGAATCTTACCGGCAGAAAGATTCTGATGGGTTTTCGGGGATGGCTATGGACGTATGGAATGAGCTACGGACCAATTGAAAAAGACGAGATCATGATGTTTCGCGGAGATGCCGGAACAAAACAACTATTGAAGAAATATGACATAGCATATGTGGCGTTTGATCATAAAGTGTTGGGGGATATTCATGGAAATGAGACATATTATAAACAGCGCTATCCAGTGTTTTATCGAAGCGAAAATTATACTATTTATGCGGTGAAGTAATGGTGGAGATACGATTATTACTTAACTGTCTTAGAAAGACCTTGAGCCACGTATTTTTTCAAAACGTTGAAATCGACTTTTACATCAAGAAGCGTTTCTAGTATAACTTGCCCTTGATAGGCAAACATATCCCAACCTGTTGAATATTTTTTGCCGAGCTTTTTTGCTAAAGATATAAGATTTGTGTCTTCTTTTTCAAAGGTAACATCAGCAACTGTTTGAAATCTTCCCACTATTGCTTCGGAAAAAAGAGTATCAGCTTCTTTTCCACCAATATGCGAAATATTTACAAGGATGTCTCCAGTTGCATGAGCAATCTGGTCCAAAGAAGAAAATCTTTTAACAAATGAAAAATCTTTTACCAACTTCTCAGCATTCTCTGGTGTCCGATTGTATATTGTTACTATCGGGAGTTTTACTTTTCTCTTTGAAAGTGTGAATAACAATGATTTCACCACGTTCCCTGCACCAACAATAGCCATCTTTTTTCCAGCTAGAGATTGAGATTTTTCAATACTTCTTAACAACCCTTCACCAGATTGATTGTAGCCTTTTAGTCGTCCATTGTTATTTGTAATAAATCCAATCTTTCCAACATATGTTGCCGTTTCATCAATTTCATCGAGTAATGTAGGAAGTCGGGAATCTGACTCAAATCCAGCAGTAATCGCTCCAGCAAGATGAAGATTTCGCATGCCATCGATCAAGATTTTTGGATCCTGATTGTAAAACAAAAGGTAAACAGCATTCATCCCAGTGGCTTGAAAGAAAGGATTGTATATATTGAGACCACGAGGACTTGCTTGAGTATGAAATCTTCCAATAACTTTGGTATGTTCGTCAATTTTCATAATGTGATTCTATCCGTTTGTTTGCCTAATCATCTTCATAAACTCATCTGCGTCTAAACTGTTTGTTGCCGCAACAATTCCTTGCAGTTCTTTATGTTCCAAAAAGAGTAATCGAGTTTCATCACTCACACTTCCGCCATAAATTATTGGTACAGCATAGCCAAATATTGAACGAATCTTTTGCACAGAGTTTAGCACGCTTTCAATGCTTTCAACTTCACCAGTCCCAATATGCCCAATAGTTTCATACAGCACTATAACCTTTTTCGCCGAATCATCAGACAACGCGCTATACTGCGGTGAAATATCTTCTTTTCTCAAACACACAATTGGCTGGATCTTTGCCTCAATCGCCAAATCAACCTTGTTCGCAACTTCTTGATATGTTTCATGGAAATATCGACGTCTCTCGCTATGGCCAAGCAAAGCATATACCACTCCCAAACCTTCTAAAGTTCGCTCACTAACAGCTCCGGTATATGAACCTGCGGGAAACGGACTCAAATCCTGAACGCCCAACTTTATCGCATATTTTTTTGCTTGAATCTCTGTATATAACGGAGCAAGGAACGGAAACGGCGGACATAACACAACGCTATATGGCGAAACACTAGCTTTTGGTCCAACCTTAGCCAGCCAGTGCATTGCCTCGTCCAATGTTTTATGCGATTTCCAGTTTGCCAACACCAGCTTTTTTGATTCCGACTTAGAACCCACCTTTGAGCTCAACTTTTGCGCGTTCATTTGCATAAAAGTATGATAGCATGAAGCGCATGGTTTCGGATCTCCTTTCTTCTCTGAATGAACAGCAAAAACTCGCTGCCCTCCATGGCGATGGACCAGCCATGGTTTTGGCTGGCGCGGGGTCTGGCAAAACACGCGTTCTCACTACGCGGGTGGCGTACCTCATGGCAGAGAAACAGATCGATCCGAGTGCGATTTTATTAGTTACCTTTACAAACAAAGCCGCGGGAGAGATGACCGAGCGTGTTCGTCTAACCACTGGCAAAAAGTTGCAGTTCTCCGGAACGTTTCATAAGTTGTGCGCAAAGATTCTGCGCGTTGACGGCCACCACATTGGCATTCCTGTGAGTTTTGCTATCTATGACGATGAGGATCAGATCGATCTTGTCAAAAAAATCTTTAAAGATCTTGGTGTTTCGGCAAAAGAGACCAGTCCGCGGTTAATTCATGGGATGATCTCGGACGCAAAAAACGAGATGTTGTCTCCAACCGATTATCGGGGATTTGCACGAGGAAAGTATCAGGAGTTAACGGCAAAAGTGTATGAGCGATATGAGAAAAAATTGAAAGAAAATCACGCGGTGGACTTTGACAACCTGTTGAATAAAACAGTTGAGCTCTTTCAAAAACATCCTGATGTCCTAAAAAAATACCAAAACCGATTTGATCATGTATTGGTAGACGAGTACCAGGACGTGAACAAGGCGCAGTATCTGTTAACTAAAATGTTGGCAGCGCCGGAGAATAATCTGTTTGTTGTGGGAGACTTTAGTCAGGCGATCTACGCTTTTCGTGGCGCGGATTACCGCAACATGCTGTTATTGAAGCACGACTTTCCGCATATCGTGGAATATAAGTTGGAGCGAAACTATCGTTCCACACAAAATATCTTGGACGCTGCAACCGCAGTTATTTCAAACAACACCTCGCATCCCGTGCTGGCACTATGGACAGATAAACCGCCAACGCAGAAAATAACGCTATTTGAGGCCGAAAGTGATCGCGAAGAAACGGCGTTTGTCATTCTGCAAATTCAGGAGGCGATGCGCCACTATGATCTCACAGACATCGCGGTTCTCTACAGAACCAACGCACAAAGTCGTGCGCTCGAGGATTCTTCAATCCGTGCCGGAATTCCATATCGTTTAGTCGGTGGCGTTCGCTTTTATGCGCGCAAGGAAATCAAAGATGTACTTGCCTATATCCGATTGTTTGCAAATCAAAACGACGAAGTTGCGCGCGGTCGTATAGAAAAATTAGGAAAAAGAAAACTGGATGCCTATTTGATGTGGCTGGACACCATCGCAAAAGAAAAAAGCGCACCGCAAGTTCCGTTGGATATTTTAGATGTTGTCATAGAAGTCACAAAGTATAAAGAACTGTACGATCCAAAAAACGAAGAAGATATTGCGCGATTAGAAAACATTCAAGAATTGCGGTCGGTGGCAAGCGAGTTTAGTACACTCGATGAGTTATTAGAAAACGTCGCCTTGGTAGAAAACGACACCTTAGCCGATACATCTACCGCCAAACCCAGTCAGCCGGCAATTACGCTTATGAGTATGCATGCGGCAAAGGGGTTAGAATTTGGTGTGGTGTTTATGATTGGAATGGAAGAAGGGCTGTTTCCGCACAGCAGGTCGTTGTTGGACAAGCATCAGTTGGAGGAAGAGCGCCGGCTGTGTTACGTTGGCATTACTCGGGCAAAAGAGAAGTTGTATCTTACCTACACACGTCGCCGACTATTATATGGAAACGTTACTGGTTCGATTGTGAGTAGATTTATTGCAGAGATTCCGGATGAAATTTTAGAAAAGCGCGGATCACATGCAATGCC
The DNA here is from genome assembly GCA_964364145.1 of uncultured Pseudomonadales bacterium. Lineage (GTDB taxonomy): Bacteria > Patescibacteriota > Microgenomatia > UBA1400 > UBA12028 > CAYILC01. Next base: position 8,837 of record CAYILC010000011.1, on the reverse strand, counting down.
GGAGGAACACACCAGCCATAAAACGCATCATCGATTTGATGAAGAACAGTTCGACCAATTTTTGAGTGGTGAGATTGACGCGGATCAGTTATTGGGCTAGCCCTTACCTTCTTTCAAATGCTATCATCACTTCATGCTCATCATTCGCCCTTTAGACCAAAAAGAACACGACGCGTATAACGCAGTGGTTAAACATCCGCTTCAAACTTGGGAGTGGGGAGAGTTTCGGCGCAAGACCGGCGTGGATGTAGAACGATTTGGGTTGTTTGATGCTTCTAAACTCGTTGGTGGTCTACAGGTAACCTTTCACCCCATTCCGCATCTTCCATATACCATTGGATATTTCCCGAAGGGTCAGATGCCGGATGATGATCAGTTACGTGCCTTAAAAGATCTCGGCAAAAGGAAGAATGCCTTGTTTATCAAGTTGGAGCCAAATGTTGCATCGTCGGTTGGCACGCCAAACGCTCACGCAAGCGTTCAGCAGTTTATGTTTGATCACGGTGCAGTTATTGGTCGCCCATTGTTCACCAAGTACACCTTTGTCTTAGATATACGTCCTTCAGAAGAAAAATTGTTGGAAAACATGAGGCCAAAGACGCGGTATAACATTCGTTTGGCCGAACGTAAGGGCGTGGAGGTCGTTCAAGACGATTCGGACGAGGCATTGGAAGAATATCTCAAGATTTTGCACCAAACCACGAGCCGTCAGGGATTCTATGCTCATGACGCCGAGTATTTCCGCGCGATGTGGCAAATGCTCAAACCGACAGGGATGATGCACATCTTTCGCGCAACGTATCAGGGGAAAACCTTGGTGGCCTGGATTGTGTTTGTTCATCAGAACACGCTGTATTATCCGTATGGAGCCAGTTCTACCGAGTTTCGCGATCTTATGGCCAGCAATTTGATGATGTGGCGGGTGATTCAGTTCGGAAAGTCACAAGGATGCAAAACGTTTGATATGTGGGGTTCCTTGGGACCAGATCCGGATCCGAGCGATCTTTGGTATGGCTTCCACAAGTTCAAGGAAGGCTATGGGGGGGTGCTGACAGAGTTCATGGGTTCATACGACTTGGTGGTCAATCCACCTCTTTACCAGATCTACAAAATTCTTGAGGAGTGGCGGTGGAAGATTTTGCGGTTCTTGGCGCGATTGAAGCGGTAGAAGTGGTATTTTGAGTGTCTTTTCTACAAATTTCTACAAATTGACCACCATTTTCCAGAGAAAAATGGTATAATGCGCAAATGGATCATTTACTTCGAGCCACCGACGTTGTTGGAAAATCTGTCCTTGTCCGTTTAGATCTAGACCTTTCTAAAGAAAAAGGAAAGTTTGATCTCACACGCCTGGAAGATGGCTTGGCGACACTTCGACATTTACTTGATCACAGTGTGAGGCAGATTACCGTGATTGCCCACATGGGAAGATCGGAAGGAAAAAAGGTTTCTTCACTTTCACTCAAGCCTATCGAAAAAATCATCAGAAAAAAGTTGAGTGTCCCCAAAACAATCACATTGAGTGTTTTAGAAAATCTTCGATTCGATAAACGCGAGGAAGCGGGCTCGATGCCGTTTGCGCGCGAACTTGCAAAAGGCCACGATCTTTTTGTGAATGATGCGTTTGCTTCTTCACATCGAGAGCATACATCGATTACCTTCATTCCAAAGGTTTTGCCGTCTGTATTTGGTATTCAGTTTGAAATTGAGCTGCGCGGTTTAGATCCGGCAATGAATCAACCCAAAAGACCATTTTTGGTTATTTTGGGTGGTACAAAACTCGAGACAAAACTTCCATTGATCGAAAAATTGACCAACAAAGTCGATATTATTTGTGTTGGCGGAAAATTGGCCGCAGAGCTTGTTGCTCGTCCTAACGAGAGTCGTAAACTTATTATTGGCAAGATGACCAACGACGGATTTGACATTGACAAAAACTCGATCGAGCAATTTGGGCGTTTTATTGCAATGGCACAAACAATTGTATGGAATGGTCCGGTTGGTAAGTTTGAGAATCCGCACTACCGTGCCGGCACGCGCGCGATTGCCAAAATGCTTGCTTCTCGTCACGCATACAGTATTGTTGGGGGCGGTGACACAGAAGCGGCACTTTCATTAATGAAAGTGGAAAAAGGATTCTCATTTATCTCGTCCGGTGGTGGCGCGCTGTTAGAGTATGTGGCATATGGAACACTGCCGGGGATTGAAGCGGTGAAGGCGAGTAAGTAAACTAGGAGTTTCTCGCCGCTAGACATTCCTCGTTCTCACATTGTTCATCCTCACCATTTTTGTTATGCTGATCTCATATGAAGTTTGCGATTAATGGTTTTGGCCGAATTGGTCGTACGGCGTGTCGAGTTTGGTTTGAGAAGCATGCTGATCAATCCGAGTTGGTAGCGATAAATACCTCTGGTTCAATGGAACTGGAAGGTTGGGCATATCTTCTCAAGTATGATAGCAACTACGGCGTTTGGAAAACCGAAGTTTTGGTTGAAGAACATCAGAAAAGAGATGCGCTGACGGATGATGATCCATTGTTGGGGTATGTGATTGTCGGCAACCGGCGGATAGCAATTCTGGCGCAAAGAGATCCATTAAAACTTCCTTGGTCGCGGTTAGAAGTTGAAACTGTCATTGAGTCTACCGGTATTTTTATCACAAAAGAAAAAGCGTCCGCTCATTTAATTGCCGGTGCCAAACGCGTGGTAATCTCCGCTCCGCCAAACGGCTCGGATGTTGGCACGTTTGTGCTTGGCGTAAACGAGGCAAGCGGTGTTGGCGTTGAGTCAAACGCGTCCTGTACCACGAACTGCGTCGCCCCAATTACAGCAGTGATTCACACCATATTCCACGTGAAGAAGGCGATGATGTCCACGATTCACAGCTATACCGATGATCAAAATTTGCAGGATAACTCGCATAAAGATTTGCGGCGGTCGCGAAGTGCGGCCAAAAACATCGTGCCAACTACTACCGGTGCGGCAAAATCCGTTGCAGAAATAATTCCGGAGTTGAAAGGATTGTTTGACGGGATTTCATATCGCGTGCCAACTTCTGTGGGCTCGTTGGCTGAAACGGTATTTGTTGTGGAGAGGAAAACGACGGTTGAGGAGGTGAATAGTGTGTTGGAACAAGCAAGTCAACAGCCGCGATGGAAGGGAATTTTGGCCGTAGAACATAATCCAATCGTTTCATCGGATATTATTGGTCGTAGTGAATCCTCAATTGTCGATTTAGCGCTGACACAAGTTATTGACGGAGACTTGGTGAAAGTTGTCGCCTGGTACGACAACGAGTGGGGGTATTGTAATAGGTTGGTGGAACAGGTTGTTCGCTGAGTTTACTTTTTCCTGATTTCTCTGAGGCGCCGGCCGGATTTGAACCGGCGAATCGAAGGTTTTGCAGACCTCGCCATTAACCGCTCTGGTACGGCGCCACTGTTGCCTAGTCACTGCCTAGGTGTAATGTAGCGTATTGTACCAACTGCCTCACCGATGTTCTAGAGCAAACAAAACTTCTGTTGGTTGTCATTCAGTCGAGTGAATAGTATGATTACCCTCGTTATGCGTTTGAAAAAACTCCTCCTCATCGGCCTCTCTGCCCTTTTTCTTTCAGGGTGTACATTGCCCTCATTGAATAAAAAAGCTGGTCTCCAAGTGAGCATTAACGGTGGTGAAAAAGCAAACGTCTTTGTTGATGGTATGAACATCGGTCAGACTCCGTATAGTGGTGATAATCTCAAACCTGGACGCAAGACTGTGAAACTTGTGCCAGAGACTCCAAATGAAGCAACATACGAAACAACACTCACGCTTAGTGGCGGTAATATTACGGTGATGACCTGGACATTTGGCAAAACATTGGACGAGAGTGGAGGTGAGGTGTTTGAACTCTCAAAGGCCACGAATAAAAATAAAAATGAACTTTCTATTGTCACCAATCCGGACAATATTATCGTTAAAGTGGATGGACAGACGAAAGGATTAAGTCCATTAATCCTTGATGATTTAGCCGAAGGTTTACACTCATTAACCGTGACTGCACCTGGATATGTTGAAAGAACCTCAAACCCAAAACTCGTCAAAGGATATCGACTCACCGTTACCTCAAAACTCGCTCGTGAGCCATTTGGTGGCGCTACCAATGCAACACCATCTGCAACACCTGTAACATCACCTTCCCCAATCCCGAAAACTTCTCCAAAGCCTACCCCAAGATCTATGCCTACAACGAATGCGACAAGTTCAGGAACTACAACTGGGGTCATTTCTGCGAGCATAAAAACGCTACCATATGTTGAGATCATTGAATCAGGAACAGGTTGGCTTAGGGTGCGTGATAGTGCAGATGGCAACGCGCAAGAACTTACAAAGCTTAGTGTTGGCTCGACTGTTCCATATATGAATGAAACTCTAAGCGGTTGGCTCAAGGTTGAGTATCAAACTGGCAAACAGGGGTGGGTTTCCGGAAAATATGCGGTGGTGCATCAATAGTTTACAAATACAAAATCCCAATCACCATCGCACCCCAGATTGCCACAGCAGCCAACAACGGCTTATCTTCTAACAACACTTTGTCTGGCGACTCACCTTTATTCTTTTCGTATACGAGTTGCAAGTATCGCATGACGATGTAAATGACAACTGGAACAGATGCCATAAGCCACTTCTGTGTAATAAATGTTTTTGGTAAGACGGTAAATACTTTCAGCAATCGGCCTGTTGGAGAAAAATCATCCCGTTGGAAAGAGAACATCGCATAGGTTAGCCAAGTCGTGTTTGCAAACATGCTGGTATAGATATCGAGCAAGCGTTGAGAGTAGTTTTCCAATGTTTTGCGGGTTTCAACTTTCCCTTGCATCAATGTTCGTTCGCTCTGTCGTTTCCCAACGGCCAAAAACAGTGACGCAGAGATAACGGTGAGCAAAAACCACACGCTCATATGAAGGTTGACCACAACCGCGCCGGCATACACGCGAATCACAAAGCCGGTCGCAATTGCCAACACATCAAGAATTGCGATGTGTTTGAGCTTCAACGAATAGAGGATATGTAGCGTGGCATATCCAAACGCCAGCAGTAAGAAAAATGGTGAAAACGTGAGTGAAAAGAAAATGACAGTCAAAAATCCCGCGACTGCCACGAAAGCAGCAATGGGGATGGGCAATTTTCCAGAGGCAATAGGCCGGTTTTTTTTGAACGGATGCAAGCGGTCTTGAGGTAAATCGATGATATCGTTCACTGTATACACACATGAAGATAAAATACAGAATAAAAGAAAAGCCTTAGTGACCTCTAAGAAATATGAGGTTGTTGGTGTGGCATAAAACAGAAATCCCGAAAATACCAACGCCGCATAGAGTGACAGGTTTTTTATCCATTGTCGCGGACGAGCCGTTTTGAGGATGAGAAGAATAACGTGATCCATGTGACAAAACCTCCAAACAACAACGCTACACCGAGTATTGTATAGAGTTTCTGCTGGCTATTCAATTGTAATGCCGCTAAGCCCAGTACGGCAGTGCTTAGCCAGTAAAAGACCGCAATGCGTCGTTTGCCCCACCCCAAATCCATGAGACGGTGATGCAGATGGCCGCGATCGCCCCACAGCGGAGATTTCCCTCGTAAAATTCTTCTTGTGATCACAAAAACCGCATCAATGGTTGGAATAGCTAACACCAACAGCGCGGTTGCGAGTTTTGCCCCCGAGAGCAGAGATAAGACAGCCAAGAAGAATCCAGCCAATGTCCCCGCCCCATACCCCGCCATAATCTTTTGCGGGTACATGTTCCATAGAAGAAAGCCAAAAAATGCTCCGGAGACAATAAGCGCGAGTGTTGTGACGTACAGTTGTGCTGGGTCATTAGAAAAGCGGAGAGAAAGCGCCGCAATCACTAAGGATGCAATCCCAACAAACCCCGGCATCTGACCGTCCACACCCTTTGACCAATTCACGATCGTCATGTTCCAGACAATCCATGCAAGCGCGAAAATATCGGCGAGAATCCAAATGCTTCGTGTTTTACCAAAAAGATCTAAAGTGAGACGTGGTTGATCGAGGTGTATAACGCCAGTGCCAAATGGGTTGCTTACGTATGCAATCCCAACTCCAGCACCCACAACAACGAGTGCGGCGGCAAACAACAGTGGGAGACGCAGATATGGGTTGAGATCTTTAATATCGTCCAAAAATCCAAGCAGAGTAATACATCCAGCTGAAAGAAGAATTCCAATGATATGTTTATCCATCGGCAGAAACGCAAACGCTGCCACCAATATGGCAAAGAAAATCACTAGACCACCACCGCGCGGGATCGGTTTGGTATGTATAACCTTTGGGTGTGAACTTTTACGCGGGTCATCAAGCCAGCCGCGTTTTGTATACAGCATAATAATCAATGGTGTAAACACTGTTGCTAAGAAAAAGCTTGTTGCAAATGCAAAAATTTGGTTCATATTGTTCATACCGACAGTACCAAAATACGAATGAGAGCAGTGAGTAAAAACAAGAGTGAAAGTGTTGTTCCAATGATGAGAATTTTCTCAGCCGCTTCACTGCCTTGTAATTGTTTAGATTCCAGACGTTCAAACAACATGATGAGCACCGCAAGCCCGGGGAAAAGGAAAATCCATTCCTTGTTTGCCATCTGATCTTCGACACGCGCAAGTGAATAAAACAGAGGAATTTGTGGTTGAAGCAAGAAAAAATACCCAACCCCAGTAAGGATCATGATGCATGTGGAAAGGACTGCCGTTGCCGTTCGGAATCCACGAACAATATCTATTTCCATACCACTCTCCGATATAC
>CAYILC010000011.1:0-1930 GCA_964364145.1 uncultured Pseudomonadales bacterium | reverse complement strand
GTTGCCGTTCGGAATCCACGAACAATATCTATTTCCATACCACTCTCCGATATACGGTCATTGTGGGTAGCCGTTTGCTCATAGTGTAATTCTTTTGCAGGTATGCATAGAACGCGTCAAACTTTCCATTTTCGTCATTCATAAGAATAATGATTGGTGGTTGCGTCTGTTCAATGGAGGCCATCGTTTCCTGATATGCATTGAAATCTTTAATGTGGAAGGAAACGGTAAAACGTCCTGCCGGATCTCGGCGCGATAGCGCATACAACATGGGATTTGTTCCCCAAATAAAGATTTTATCTTTGGGTTTTGTGGTTTCACGAATATTTTGTGCGACGGCATATGTATCATTCATCAGCGGATTAAACCGATCTCGATACTCGATTGCCGAGATGCGATGTGTTGCGAACTGAAGAAAGTTAGAATAGTAGTCTCGAATAGAGTACAACCCGACATGAAGGAGAAAGAGTGCGCCTATACCAAGAAACAGCGCGGATACTCCAGCGAGTTTTTCGACAATATAATTTTTAGAAAACAATGCCACCACAAGCAATGAAAAAGCAGGGACCATCTGAAGGAAGTAATGCGGGTATGGACGTGAAGAAAGCAACGAAGCAAAAAGACTCAATACAAACCACAAAAGAACGAAGCGAAACATTGGGCGCATAAACTTCTGTAAGATCAGTGTGATGAAACCAAAAAGACCAACGATCAGAAGTTTCCCTGGCATGGTAAAGAGAAATCGCAGTAAAGGTTGTGTAACAGGAATTGAAAACTCTTTACTGTATCGGAAGTTATACAGAAGACCAAACTGGGCATAATCTCCAAGCGCGTGTTGTGAGGCAAAGTAGGCAATACTTAACGCGATGGGAACGAAGATGCCAATCCAAATCAGTATTCCAGAACTCAACAGAGACTTGAAATTTTTCCAGTTGAATGATCGAAGAAAAACAAAACCAAACACTGGAGCAATCGCGGCCACATCAAAGACGGCTGGTATTTTTGTGAGGATTCCAAGCGACATGCATATTCCAATCAAAAACATGCGGAATGGTTCAACAGTGAATGATGTTTTGCCTTTTTCAAACGCGGAAAACAGAGAACTTCGCACAAACAATGCCATTCCTGCCAATATGAACCCCATCGCAAATAATTCACCATTTGCAATATGTCCTTCAAACCAGGGGAGGGTTGTGAGCAGAGCAAATATGCTCACAGCAAAAAGAGTTTTCCTCATCGATGAAAACAATCGCAAACATATACTGTAAAACAAGGCGGTTGTCACAACCATCCAGTTGAGAAACAAAAACTTAAACCAAAACTCGGACGACACCATCGCAAAAATGTAAATGATGGGAGTTTTATGATCAATAATATCTTTATAAAGAATGGCACCATGTCGCATTGCCGCACCTACAGTTAAGTAAATGGCTTCGTCACCGTACCAATATGGCTCAAACAAGTTTGGGATGCGGAGGAAAATTAACACCACCAACACAATTAATAATGCTTCGTGTTTTTGTAGAAAAGGCAAGAGGCGGCGCATGGGTTTATTCTACACGAGTTTTGTGGTTCCTTACAGAGAGTGTAGCAGTTCATCCGAAGGCGATCTCGCGTAATACGATCATCTGGTATACTGTGTACATGCAACTCTCAACTATTCAACAAACAACTACTCCAATCCTCCTTTCTTTTGGTGTCAAGAAGGCTGCTCTTTTTGGGTCAACTGCACGCAATGAAACCACAAAAAACAGCGACATTGATCTTTTGGTACAACTTGGAAAAAAAATGAGTCTGTTTGAGTTTATCGACATGAAGTTAAAACTTCAGGAAGCACTTCATACCAAGGTAGATATTGTGCAGTATGACAAGATAAAGCCATCTCTAAAGTCATTTATTCTCCAAGACGAAAAAGTATTTTTAAACGTAT
>CAYILC010000010.1:0-18164 GCA_964364145.1 uncultured Pseudomonadales bacterium | reverse complement strand
GCACAAGAACTCAATGGCGTGAACTGGAATGTTTTCGGGGGGAAGCCAACGGTAGTGTTGGGCAATGAACTAAACAACCTTCAGAACGAATGGAAAGATACCAGTGTGACGGTAAACCAAGCAGGCATACAATATGCTCGTGATCTTTTCCCGTTTCTTGCTCTGCTCAATCGCCTTAAATATGACGTTGCGCCTGCACCGGTTGACCCATATAACCTTGACTATAGTTGGCTTGAGTTTGTTACGGGAGCGCTTCCTGCGTATAAGACGGCTTCAATCTTAGCGATGAATTTGTATGAAGCCTCTACCGCAAATGCTTCCACAACAATAAACACCGTAAAAAGTGGAATGAAAAATCTGAATGCGAACATTATTGTGACCGAGTACGGTCCGCAAAACCCAAAATCTTCCCTTTCCGAATATCTCCAATTTTATGTGAATAACCCATTGCCGGATCAAACTTTGATTGGATCAACGCTTTTGCCAAACTATTGCGATTCCACAAAAGGCGTGTTTGGCACCTACTACTGGGTTGAAGGGAAAATCTACGATATTTCTGGAAAAGATATTGATCCGTCGAGTTGTGCTACTTCTACCGGTTCAGCCGGTTCAACCGTTTTATACTCGGACGAGTCAAAAAATGTCGATAGCGAGGTAAAAGGAATCTACGTCTACAAAGATATCTTTGCTGATATGGTGAAGTTTGGCTACGACACGGAACATGGCAAACAGGCGGGTGAGAGCCGCGCGGCAAGATACATCATGATGTGCGCTCCACAGTTTTGGATTGGCGCACAGGTGGATGGCGATAAAAGAGAGATTTATTGGAACGGTATCTTGGAAAAACTCACTACATTAGAGGCTGAATGTAAAGGAGCTGGTGGAACGAGCTCTGTTCTGGACGCAAGTTGGGGTACAAACGAGCCGAACTGTTTATTCGATCCAATTCAGGGAAATTTCACCGTCATCAATCAAAATATTTCGAGCCCGTTGTATCGAAAAACAAGCTTTGACGCGAATGGTCAGCAAAAGAACAATAATCGTGCGGAAAGTTTTGAAACATTTTTTGGAACTACCACAAAAGAGGGAAGAAAAACCGGTGACGTTGTTCTTCAATCTCCGGAGAAACGCATATTGTCCGGTCAGCAATATTGCGCGCAGAGCATGAACTACTTAAAGGCGCTGGATGTATTATGCAAAGAACCGCAGGCAATGACCGCGGATGGTAAAGAAATCCAAAAACCCGGTCGGTGTGCGTTGGACAATGAGTTTATTACGAAAGCAGGAACAACAAGACGGTATCTCGAGGTGTTGGGACAAGCACGAGAGGAGTCCGGCAAGCATGGAATCCTAGATCCCATGGAGTATTGTTCACTTCCACCAGAAGAACAAAATGAGCAGTTAAACACAGATCTTGTCCAAGTCCAACCGCTCACAAAAAATGCGCTTAAGATTGGATACCTGGTTTATTATAGTACCGGACGGTATAAGCGCTTGAGTGGAAAGGCAATGGATGAAATGAAAGCAGAAGAGGATTGTGACGCGTTCTGGGGAGTCTTAGGTAACTCCACAACGTGTACGACTGGACCAGCCACTTCAAAGTATTTTCATCCAATCTATCGCACATTTGATGAGCTTTTCTCTAGGGTAACCTTCAACATCATTCCTTTTCTTGTGCCAGCAAACGTGTTTGCTCGAGCTGGACATCAAGAGATTTTAGTAAATCCTGCAGGAGGGGGAGATGGAACCGACTATAAAGGGAAGCAAGATGGGGTCTTTTCCAGTCCATATTTTCAGGTCTATAGCGCGCTCATGCCTAAATGGAAGACGGACGCGTTGATTCAACAGGAAGGCGACCGACAAACTGCTGTTGGCGCTGCAATGGAGCGTGGAACAACAGTAGCCGGAAACTGGAATACCTATAACGACACACACAACGACAAGCGGTATGTGTATTGTCCACTCTGTGATCCGTTTAACGGATATGCCGGAAAAGGGAAAACTGATGCGAACGAAGAAACCAAGGCAATGCTTCCGTTTGCCAAAGTGATCTGGAATCGTATTAACGCTGGTATTTATGCAAAAGAGTTTACCGAAAAATTACAATCTGAAGGATATGCCGAAGCAAAAGATCTTGGACTTGATTCTGCAACGCGCGGCAATGAACCCCAAGTGGCCATTCCTCCAGATGATTGGGCTACATGTAACGTTGCGCCACAACTTGTTCGTGGCGAGAGCGCAAACAATTTGACGGCGAAGGGGACGATTTCACAAAAATGGCCTGACGAAAAAGGAACCGATGGTTCAGAAAGTTTGTGGGGAACGGTAAAAAATTCAATTACAGACTTAAAAGCAATTATTCGCGATCCGTCCGTCGATCGGGAGGATAAGTACGCGTATTACATTCGCGGATATCTTTTACTGCCTCAGGAATATGGCCTATTGATGAAAACAGAACTTGATATGTTGAAGTTGTTTGCAACACCCGCACAACAAGACAAGATTTTGATCACCGAACAAAAAAGCAATGCTTTTGGAAGTTTTGACGCACTCGCAGACCCAGCCTCTCCGAGTTATGACGAACAAGTGCCGCCGTTCAACCGCTTTTTGCGAATTAATGGTCAGATATTTAATTTAGAAGATACAACATTGAGCTCAACTGGTCGGCATGGAAAGATCAAAAGCGTAGATGAAATTCCTCCGTATGCAACAGAAACACTTCAGGAATGGGAAGCGCGAAAGAAAACTCCTGCGTGTAAAGGTTCAAAAGGTGAAAATATTTGTGAAATGAAGCATATCGAGATCACCGCCAAACTCAACTCATGGGATCCTGGATATAATGACGGAAAAGCAGATTATCGGCCAATCTTGCCTGGCGGTTGGCTTGCTCGTGGTATTTTTGAGATCATGGCTCACGTATTATCACGTCCGGGTCTTGCCAATTATCAAGAGAAATACTGCGGATTAGAAGATTATTGGTTGGGTGGAAACTGTGGGGGAACGATTGTTGCCGGGGCTGGGAGTAGTAATGGGAATGGTGCTGGGAGTGGTAGCGGCACTGGCACTGGCGCGAGCTGTCTTGACGCAACAACCGTGGTGTCTGTTACCCCTGGTTCAAGTCCACCAAGCTCGAGTGGGGTGAAAAGCTTTACCCAATCTTCAACGCTCAATACTATTATTACACAGGCGGCAAACTGGGCACAGGTTCCACCGTCGGTTCTTGCTGGGATCTCGATTGCAGAAGGCGCAATGAATCTATACTCGGAAGCTGAAATTCAGGCTGCCAGTACGCCAGATGGATATATTCCTGCGCTATGTTCGCCAAGCATTGACGGATGTGGATCTATGGGACCCATGCAGTTCACAACCTTGATTGGAAAAGATCTTGCAAAATGTCCACAAGGAAAGGATCTCAATACATGGAATGCTTCCGCGGCATTTACCGGCCAATCATTTGCCTACAGTTCAATAATTGCTGGAGCTCGAACTAGCGGTACTCCAAATCCAGCAAATGTTGTGGACTCTATATATGCCGCCGCCGCTTTTGTGAAAGGGTGGAGTCATACAAGTTCAGCAAGCGGTTGGGGTACGAAAGAGTACAACCTTGTAGGAGAAGGATTCCACGGCTCATGCGACAAAAATGCATTTAGTTATCATCGTTTATATTCCATGATCACAACAATGAATGGGGGATTGAGTAGTGGGCAACCAACTTCAGATCAGATAGGGCGAATTGGCATGGGAGATGACAAAACCCCTGGAGCTATCACCTATTGCGAGTTCTTGGAATTATACGCTACGCCAAGACAATAACATGAGTTTTCAGCCAAGCAATCTAAGTTAGTTCGTTTGTTTTTCCGTATCAAGCGTAAAAGTTTTAATTGTTTCAACGCCTGTGAAAGTAGTGATAAAGTTTAATGCGATAAAGCCGGTGAGCGAAACAACCACACCAATGATGGCAAAAGTAATCGTTTTTTGCCCAGCCTCTGTGCCTTTAGGATTTCCTCCGGAAGTGAGATAAAGGAATGAACCAACCAAAAACATAACAAACGCGGCAATTCCCACCGCGGTCACCGCGATATTCAATATATTTCTCACGAGACACTCAACGCCTTGAATAGTCGCAACATCTGGATTATTGGTGTCTACGCATGATCCGCTCCAAGGTGTAGTGTTTTGCGCAAAGACGGGGTGAGGGGAAACGATACTAATAACGGCAAGCATTATAAAGAGAGAAAGCGTTGTTGAAAAGATTTTCGAAATGATTCGTTTCATACCTAGATTGTACCATTAGCTGATCCAAAAAGTCCCGGTCTCCCGGGACTTTAATTTCAAAATAATTCAACGCTTAGTATGCCGCTGGAAGGTTTGAACCGATGTTGAACACATCGATTCCGAAGAAGTATGCAACAACCTGCATCAGCGCATAGGATGCCGCAACGATCGCCAAGCCGACCAAAGCCGCGGTGATCTTATTGCGCGCTCCCTCGGTTTTTCCTTTGTCGCCACCAGAGGTGATCCACTCCACACCGCCGAGCACGAGATATGCGAATACCAAGATTGCTGAAACCAACAATGCCACGTTCAATACGCGGGAAAATAAAAGACCGATATCGGTAATCTTAAATCCGTTTGCCTGAGGATTCAGGGTGATCGGTGGTCTGTTTTGTGCAAGAAGCGTCAACATTTTCCTCCTTATACTTTAATTTTTCAGGGACTTTTCAGTACCTGTATATATTCTACCGCTTATTATCATCGAGATCAAGCAAGGGTTTGTCTTGCGTTTTACGTTGTTAATTAATGCCAGTAATATTGATCCCAAGCCCAAAAAAGTAATTCACTACTCCAAAAAGCGCAAAGGCGCCGGCTGTTATGGTAATTCCGATAAGCCCTTGTGTGATCATTGACCTCGCGGTTTCGATCTTGCCTTTATCCCCCGCGGCGAGTACCCAATGTATGCCTCCCAAAAGAATGTACCCAAATGTTGCTAGCGCGGCAATAAGCAATCCAACACCGGCAAATCGACCAACTAACGCACCAGCATCAAACTGCATGTTTGGCCCAAGATTTCCTCGAATATCTACTTTTTGCGCGAGAAGTGTAAGCATAAAATCCTTCTAATTTGTTATAAACACCTCACGAATTGCCAACGTGTGCCATCGTCACTACATTTCATTAGCACGGGTTTGTCAACTCCACAGTTACCATATTCCCCATTAGCATTTGTATACGGACTTTCATCTTTTGGAGTGCATCCATTTCTTGTACCTGTTCCGCCCCCTCCTCCAAATCCACCCCCACCTCCTCCGGTATTCGTAACGCTGTTAAAATCAGGCGCGAGCAAATCAAGGCCAAATGCGGTGCTAAAGAATACGCTGATTGCTGCAACAGAGAACAACACTGCCAATCCAATCAAGCTTTGGGTGATACGCTCTTTGGCTTGCTCAACTTTTCCTTTGTCGCCGCCGGCCATGATCCATGTGAGACCACCCATGATCATGTATGCAACCACAGCTATTCCACCCATAACCAAGGCTGTTTGCCATAGAACACCAATATACTTTCCAAGACCCGCACCGGCTTCAGCGGGAGAAGACGCATCTTGAAGCGCGCTAGGAAGCGCTTTGTTCGTAATTTGTGCGAGCAATGTTAATGCAATCATGGTGTATCCCCCCAAAGACCGCCCAACGCTTCAACGGGATTGAGAATTTTCAAACCAAGGACACTGCTGACAATACCAATAATGAACTGTGCCATAATAAGTACAACAAGTCCAAGCGCGGCGTTGGTCATTTGTGTTTTTGCACTCTCCACTTTTCCTTTTTCTCCACCTGCGGAAAGCCAGGCAAGTGCGGCAAATACAAAATACAGGAGAAACATAAGTCCGCCAACAATGGTGAAGAAGCCCAGAAATATTGAGAGAAATGTTTCGAGTGGTGTTCCGCCCGCAGAGGCTCCAGTTCCAGTGGGTGCAAATAATGTACTTGGCCCTTGAAAAGTTCCTTCGAGAGGATTTTGTGCTAGAAGTTTGAGTGTGTTCATATGGGTATATTATATCTTCGGAGTTCCACTGCCTCCCTCTGTTCCATTCGTGGTTCCCGGCCCCACTAACTGTGGACTCAAAAAATATGTTGAGTTTTTAAACAGGAGAAATCCCATAATTGCCATAATTGCCGGGGCGAGAATCATCAGCGAAATACCCCACAGACTTGAGGTCAACTTTCCCATGACTTTTTCATTCGCTTTTGTATCACCCGCAGAAGTGAGGTAGATGTAACCAGCCATAACAACGTTAAAAAGTGCAATCAACCCACCAATGATCACCGCGAACTTTAACATATTCGAGCCAAACACAATAAGACCACCGCTTTCTGCGTATGCATCCTTTATAGCAGGAGGCGGCTCGATTGTCCCAAAAAATGTACTGGTTTCTGCAAGAAGCGTAGACATGAGCGTAAACATTATTGACCCTTCAAAATTGGTTGCCCAATAACAATCTCCACTACCTGAATGATCCAATATGCAGCGAAAATAATCAACAGCCCAGCAATAGCAGTTTTCACCGTTTGCATTCCTTTTTCCGTTGCTTTCGTGTCACCACCAGATGAAACTACCAAAAATCCACCACCAATCACTAATGCAAGGAAAATAAATCCTGCAAAGATGTACATGTTGGGAAGGATGAGTTTTGTGAAAAAATCGGCGGGAGTAGCAAAAACATCACCAACTTTTTTTGTTCCATTCAATATGTACGCGTCTTTAAGAATAACTTGGGCTAAAAGCATCTGGGACATAGCGGGTTTATTGTATCACAAGATCAGAGCCTCTAAGGGACAATCGTTGGGGTTGACGATGGTGAAGGCGAGGGATTTGGTGTTGCACTTGCCGTTGCTGTTGCCGATGGCGCCACTGGTGTTGGGGTGGGAGTTGCCAACGTTGTCGTAGAACCCGGTATTTTGTTTCCGCTTTGATCTTCGGTCACTTCCCGGACTACCTCAAATGCGGCAAGCTCCTCTTGAGTGTAGACTCTGCGGCTGTTTAAGCTTTTTAGCGTTTCAACATCCAATACCGGGCTTAACGGTTGTAATTGTTTCTGAACATTTAGAGGAAGACTTGTTTTCTTGAATGAAAAGTACAGGCTTAGTCCGATCCAGACAATAATGCATGTGAGAGTAAACACAATAAGAACCAAGGCCATTTTTCTTCTCAAAAGTGTGCGAATTGCTGGTTGGTCTGTGTGTGTAGAGGCCATTATGTTCCATCTTTCTTTGGTACCGGTGGAGGAGTGCCATAATACACGACGCGCAAATTTGCAGTGGTACGCAAAACATTCGTTTTTTCTAGTTCATCACGTTTAGCGTTGAACGTAAGCGAGTTGAGTGTCGCATATCGATCCATCGTCATAAGCTCGTTTAAGGTGTTTCGTACTTTTGCATACTCTCCCTTAAAATTGATCGAGATCGAAAAACTCGTGATTTGGAATGCAGTATCTGCACCAATATTTGTTGCGGTCTCTTTTGGCAACTGTGTTGCTTGGATGGACTCAATAATAAGATTGTTGTTCGCAGCGATTTTCTCTAATCGACGCATGAACCCATCAAAGTTTGGTGTGTTAGGAATAGCAACATCGAGTAGAGAGACTTCACGTCTCATTGTTGGATATTCTGCACTTAATGTGGAAAGAGTTGCAATTTTTTTACTAAGACTATCGCCTGTTTTTTTTCGGTCGTCAATATCTTTGAGAAGTTGCGACATGGTAAGCAGTGTTGGCCGAATCGCAAAAAATGCCAAAACGATGACTACAATAAGGGTTGCCAACAGCTCAACCGAAACTTTTGCGATAGGTTTCTGATAGAACTGTTGAAGTTCACGCATTGTGCGCTCGCGTAGTACTTCTGATGATGCAAACGATATTTTCTTCATAGTGTTATATTGTCATTTTCCTGCTGTTCCTGGTTTTTGTATCAACTGCATATGAAGAACAAACTCAAATCCAACTCCACCCTGACTACTACTTTTGATTTGGTCGACAAAAAGAGAAGCGATAGTCGGTTGGGCTTGAAGATTGCGCACCATCTGTGCAAGAGCCTCTGGCGTAAGCGCGGTTCCGGTTACCTGAATTTCCTGAGAAAACACTTGCAAGATTGTTAGCACAACGTCATTTGGAAGACTTTGCGTAACGGTATCGAGCACATCAATAGAGTTATATCCGTTTTTTTGTTGTGCTACATATCCTGTTTTTATCTGAGTAACACGAACATTATTCTCTAGCTCACCATATGAATCCACAATTTGTGACTTTTGCAGAATCTCGGAGTTAAGATCTGTGAGATCGCGATCAAGCTTAAAGCGCGAAGCAAAGCTGATAATCACCACAAGTTCAGTAAAAATAACAAGATACCGACCAACAGTTGATGTCCATGCCATAATACGACCAATTGGCGTTTCATAGAACGGATCTTGAGGCAATAAGTTGATAGAGAGATGGTTGGGCCGGGCAGAGCGCATGGTTTCATCATAACATGCAACTCTAGAACCTACCGGAACCAACAATTGCGATATAATGCACACATGCAACTTAATGCAAACGATCTCGATATACAAAAGCTTCGCGAAGGAGATGAGCGCGCGGTGTTGAAGTGGTATAAGACATTTGAAAAGCCGTTGCTTCGATTTATCTTGACAAAAGTAAGTCTAAAACCTGATGCGCAAGAACTTTGCCAAAATACTTTTTTATCCTGCTTAGAGTCTTTGCCATTGTTTAAGCAAAACTCTTCATTGTGGACATGGATGTGCTCGATAGCTCGGCACGAAATAGCCGATTATTTTCGGAAAAAGTATGCCAAACGTGTGTTACAGATGATTCCATTTGCCGACGCGGTACTGCCGGAACAACTTCATGACATGCATGATGTTGCCTTGGTTGTGCGACAAACGCTACAGAAACTCTCGGCATATGATCGAGAGTTGTTATTGCAAAAGTATGTTGATGGCTTTTCCGTGGCAACTATTGCAAAGAAGATGAAGAAAAGTTTTAAAAGTGTGGAGGCAGCGCTGTTTCGCGCAAGAAAGCTGTTTGCGGTGATCTATGAACAAGAAAACGAGTAATTCTATCGGTGATACTACAAACAAAGAACTCAGCGAGAAAGATCAATTTGTTGCCGCACTGCAAAGAATGGCAGGTGAACAACGGAGGCTAGAACAGACCTCGGTTATGCCGAGGTGGATGGGGCCTGTCAACTCGGCGATTGGGACGAACGCATTTGTATTAATGTTGATCGCTTCCTGGTTTGTGAGCGTTGCTATTTTTTTGGTAAAGTTCCCATTTTTTTTTGAACTGGGAAGGCGATTGCTATGACAATAAAAGGAAGCGCCTGGGCAATGGCGTACAGCATGTTTGAGGTTACGCAGGGCTTGCTGATTCATCCGTACCAGACCATGCGGCAGTTGGTTCGCGAGCGCGTGTTTGCTTGGATGGTCTTTTCGCCGATTTTTCTGTGGCTGATTTCGTTATTTGTCTGGAAAGTGCTTGAAGTGTTGTTGTTCTCGATTATTCCGTACCCAACCTTTTGGATTTTCCTTGCACTGTGGTTTACGGTGGGGATTGGGATGTATCAGGCGCTACTGATGTATTTGCTGGTGAGGTTTTGGGGGACTACGAAAAATTAGTTCTGCATCATTAGTAGACTTGGGCATGAGTGCCGACATCATATAACAAAAGTAGTTTTTTCTTTTTGTCATATTCATACAGTATTCTCATATCACCTGTAAGAGAAAACGAACGATAAGAGTCCAACTTCCCAACAAGTTTGTGGTCACGCAAAGAAGGATGCTCTGGATTTTTTATGAAAAGATCTAAACGCTCTTTGTATCTCTGAACAAGATCAGGATATGGAAGGACTCGTTTAAGATAATGTTTTTGGAATTTATGGTGAAACTCAACCCTCATGGAGTTTTCGCATGAGTTCGTCTACGCTATGCGCAACACCGACATGACGTCCTTTTTCAAAGTCTTTTTTCATTCTGGCATATCTTTTTTCAGCTTTTTCAGAGAGTTTGATAATAGTTGGTTTCTGTTGAATTGAAATATGCATCGTTTGATTTGCCAGATTTGTTAAGAAGACTCTGACAGCTTCTTGCAAAGAAGAAAAGCCCATTTCTCGAGCAGAAATAAGCGATTTTGTCCGAAGATCAGCGCTGAGCGGTATCTGTAAAACGGTATTCATATATTGAAATTATAATGTTTTGATAATGAGTTGTCAACAGCGTAATTCACAAAACTTGCGTGATTTTCTTTTAAATACGCGACTAATTTGGCATGTCGATCCTCGAGTTTCAAGGTATAGCAGATATTATTGATGAATTCGGCAACCCAAGAAGCACAATCCCGAGCAAAGGTGGTAGTGCCCCAAGATGGTGGAGACTTCGCGAACAATATTACCGTCCCTCATTGAAGTTTTGTTCAAATTGTGTGGAATCAGCATTATGGTCAAGAAATCGTTGTACGTATTGCGGTGGTGAACTTCATCCAATGACTCTGGAAAATAAACAACAACTCGACGAGAAAAAAGCACAGTTAGCACAACATAGGGTGGTTGGAGGTTTCATTGCCGTTCTTACTGAAGTTGCGCAACAAGATGCATGATTTTCATATAAATATGCGACTAACACTGCGCCATGCAAACGGTTCTTGATCAAGTCACGCTCGTTGATGAACACGATCACCAAATCGGGGTGATGGATAAGGTTGAGGCGCATCGAGGCGATGGGAAGAGGCACCGCGCTTCGTCTGTGTTTCTGTTTAATAAAAATGGCGAGCTACTGATTCAGCAACGAAGTAAAAAAAAGATTGTTGGTGCCTTGCAGTGGGGAAATACATGTTGCGGAAATGTTCGGCCTGGCGAGTCTTGTGAAGAGTGCGCATTAAGAAGGTTGCGAGAAGAGTTGGGTATTACTACAGCAACAATCCAACCTCTCTATACATTTGAGTATCACGTCAAGTGCAATGATACATTTAGCGAATGGGAAATCGATCACGTATTTGTAGGGAAATATGACGGTGAGGTGATGTTAAATCCTGATGAGGCTGTTAACTACGCTTGGAAGTTGCCAAGCAAAATACTTGAAGACATTCAAAAGAATCAAGATGGTTTTGTTCCTTGGTTAAAAATGATATTGGAATCAGGACAATTACGGTAAATACTTATGGCATTTTCAGACACCAAACCTATTCATGCTGAAGGTGTTTTTGTTTTGCTTGCAGAAAAAGAGGATGACAACAACGAAGCCCTCAGGTCTGCGCTCAGATTGTATCTTCTTTCGCTTCCACTAGAAGACACTCAAGTTCCACTTGCCGACGGAAGAGTTGTTTCGAAAAGGGAAAGAGCGGTTGTTGTGAAAAATGGAGAAGTTGCTTCTTGGGGAGACCAAGAACTTGTATCATTAAAACCTGAGGATTATGGAGTCATTACTGGAGCTATAGATGCAAATGACGCAAGTCCTATACAGGCATCGATGCGTGAAGCAATGGAAGAATGTGAACTAACACTTGACCCAACAAGACTCATTCAAGTTGAACGTGGTGGAAATATTGAAGTGGATCAACATAGAAATGGAACAGAATATACGTTTGTTGTGAATGGCTCTCTCTATTTAATGACGCCAGAAGAGAAAGAAGCACTAGCACAGAATATGAGGAGAACTGGAAGAAACATTGTCGAACTCCATTGGAAAGGTAATGAACGGGATGTAGCGTTATTTAGTGAAAATACCCCTAATATTAATCTACGACCAGTTGCACGCGCAGTATTACAATTACTTACTGGATTGGAAGATCCCATTACATTCAAGTAAAGAATTTAAAACATCTATGAAACACTCCGTCCTCCTCATCAAACTCGGTGGCTCGATCATCACAAACAAGGATATTCCCATGTCTCTGCGTGTGGATATTCTCAAGCGCTTAGTCAATGAAATTGCTCGTGCGCGCCAAAAGCTTTCTTTGCAAAAAACAGCGCCACTTCTCATTGTTGGTCATGGGCAGGGAAGTTTTGCCCACGTTCCGGCAACGCAATATAAAACTATCGATGGCTTTATCAATAATGAAAGCTCTATGGGGATGGCGATTGTTCAGGATAGCGCGGCTCAACTTAATCGGCTTGTGATCCGAGAGTTTTTAGAGGTGGGTATTCCGGCTGTGTCGCTCTATGCAAGCAATTGTCTGGTGACAGCCAACAGAAAACCCGAGGCCTATTTCACGGAAGTATTTGAGCAGTACTTGAAACACGAATTATTTCCTGTCACATGCGGTGACGTCATTGTTGACACCAAACAGGGTTGTACGATTTGGTCAACAGAAGAAATTTTGTCGTTTTTTGCAAAAAAGTTTCAGAAGAAAGGATGGAAAGTAAATCAAATTATCCATGTTGTTGAGGTTGATGGTGTGTATGATCTTCAAAAAAACCTCATTCCAAACATTACGAAACAAAATTGGCAAGAGGTAAAGAAGGCGATTACTGCTACTAAAGGGTTTGATGTAACTGGAGGTATGGGGCTTAAGGTGGAGGAGTCATTAGCATTGGCGGAGTTAGGGATTCCGTCAAAAATTATTTCTGGATTGAAAGAAAATAACCTTTATGACGCACTCATGGGCAAACAATCAATTGGTACGGAGATTTCCTAAAGGAGTTTTGATACAATGCCTGGTATGTTAGCGAATAATTCAGCTCTTTCAGTATCAGCAGTCAAGTTACCTAAACTCCAGCACGTCGCCATCATTATGGATGGCAATCGTCGGTGGGCGCGCGCCAAAGGGTTGGGGGCGGTGAATGGCCACGAGCATGTGGTTAACAATGTGATTGAACCTTTGGTTGATCGATGTATTGAGCTGGGAATTCCATATCTCACGTTTTGGGCGTTTAGCACCGAGAACTGGGAGCGGGATAAGGCAGAAGTCGAAGGAATGATGCATTTGTTCCGCATGGCTTTTGAAAAAAGAGTTGAGGATTTGCACAAAAAAGGTGTGAAGTTGAATATTTTGGGAGTTATTGATCGATTTCCTAAAGATATCGCAAACCAGGCGAAACGATGGGTGGAGATCTCAAAAAACAACACAAAAATTACGGTGAGTTTTGCGCTCAATTATGGCGGGCGGTCTGAAATTGTACACGCAATGAAGAAAATGTTAACCAAAAATCCTCAGCTTGAGCCAGAAAATATTACCGAAGATTTTTTTGCAAAATATCTTGATACAGAGGGCATTCCGGATCCAGAGCTCATCATTCGCACGGGTGGTCAACTTCGTCTCTCCGGTTTTATGCCATGGCAGTCGGTGTACAGCGAACTTTATTTCACAGATATTCTCATGCCAAACTTTACCGCGAAAGATTTGGATGTGGCATTAGAAGATTTTGCGAGCAGACAGAGAAGATTTGGAAAGTAAGTTTTACAGTATCGTTTATTTAAGCTGATTATTTTTTCCCAAGAATATTAATTCCCAACAGAAATTGCAACAACTGTGCGAGCCAATAGGACACAAAGAGTAAAATAAACCCAATTGCCGCAGCAGTAATGCGATTCTTTCCAGCTTCCTGCGCTTTAGTGTCTTGCGCTCCCGCAAGCATCTCGAAGCCACCCCAGATCAACATACTGAACAGGATCATTCCCCCAAACACATATAAATAGGGCAGAAGGGCCGAGAGTACAACGCCGAAGGTGATGTCCTCTCCCGATACTTTACCAATTTTCAATCCGATTGATGACTCTATGTCTTTGAGCGTATTGTCGATGGCTGCTGCAGAGGTAGGGGTTGGGAGCATAATCATTACAGTAGTAAAAAGTGTAAGGATAATCGAAAAAATGGTTGTTTTTTTCAGAAGATTTTTCATATTAGAATCCCGGTATTTGTAACAGACCTCTTCCAATTGTTCGGATCAACACAACCGAGAATAGGATAAACAACAGTCCACCGATTGCGTTGGTAATCATTTCTTTTGCCTCTTCCGTGGCTTTTGGGTCGCCCTTACTTGTGGTGAGTTTGAAAGATGCCGCGAGGATCATTAACAATACGACACCGCCGCCAATGCCGAGGCCGAGTTTTATCGCAGAGGTGGTTATGCCTTCCTTGGTTGGATTTATGCATCCGATAGCAGTCCACAAACCAACAGGTTTTCCATCTTCATCCACATATTGGTTCTTACAGGTGTTACATTTCCCAGGATCACTCGTTTGAGCGCAGAGGTCGAAACTTGATGGAGTAGAAGGCACACTGGGCTTTGGAGTAGGGTTTGTCGTAGAGCAACAGGCTGAGCCTGGACGCCCTGTTCCTAGAGTACAGCTTGATCCTGTTGGAGTGGTGCATTGCCCAGGCTGCCAATCATCTGGCCTGCTCACAAAACATATAGGGAAGGCAGCGGCACAACCTTCATCAACCGCAGACACTGGTGTAACAATAGCTGTCAGGACACCAAAAGTTATAACGCATAGCACGAAAAATCGAAAGAGAAAATGAATACTGAACTTCATACACCTCATTAATGGTCCTTTTAACGTATTTTACTATGTCTTTTGCTGATAAACCAGATGGATGATGATAAGATAAATGAGCATGGTTGGTCGAATGTTTTTCTTTTTCAGTGTTCTTGTTGGCGTGATCGCAGTTACGTTGATGTTTTTACCTTTACATCGCCTTTTTGCAGCGGTTGATTGTGGTGGCAATGTTGCGGTTGATTGTGGTGGCAACGGGGATTGTCAGTCTATTAAGCAAGAGATTGAAAGTTTTTGCCGAGAATATCAATCGAGTTTCAATGCGACGACTAACTTAGAACAACAAGTCACACAACTTGATTCAAGAATCAAAAGCATCCAAAACGGTATTAGTAAGGCAAAAGGTCGGGCAGATATTGTCAGCAAAAACATTGCCAACCGCGAAGATAGGCTAGCAAAGCAATACACATTATTTACCAGCCGTGTGCGTGAGCAGTACAAACGATCGTTGTCTTTCTCGCCGTTCTATCTTATTTTTGCTTCTGGTTCCGCGACAGATTTTACGCGTCAGCTTGCGTATCGGCAGAGCATTCAACAGCAAGATCAGCAGATTATTCATGCCGTTGGACAAGAGATTATCAAATTAGAGCAGGATAAAAAAAACCTGGAAGCAGAACAAGTGCGTTTAGCGGGTCTGCAAAAACAGTTAGATATTCAGATAGCATTTTTCAAAAAGGAAATTGCCGGCGCGAAGAAATATCAAGCGGACTTGCAAGGAAAAATTGCCTCACTTTCTTCTCGTCAGCAATCTATTTTGTCCGAGAAGTCTGGAACATTCCAAATTGCCGTTGGTGATGTCCCACTTGCCGATGATTTTAATGCTTCTCCGGCATTTAACCCCGGTTTTTCTCCAGCATTTGCGGCGTTTTCATTTGGCGCGCCACACTTTAATGGCCTTTCGCAATATGGAGCATTTGGAAGATCGAAAGAAGGTCAAAATGCCGAGACAATTTTGCACGCATACTACGGTGGTGATGTTGAAATTAAGAAAGATTATGACAAAGGCGCGCGCATCTGCGTTGGTACAAGTAGCTCAAACTGTCAGAGTATGGATATGGAAACGTACGCCAAGCGCATTTACGAAGTTCCAAGCGTTTGGGGAGACCAAGGGGGAATGGAGGCACTCAAAGCGCAAGCAGTGGCCGCCCGTTCATACGCATTGGCCGACATGGCACGACGTGGATTCATTTGTTCCACCGAATCGTGCCAAGTCTATAAATCGTCCAACAAAGGTGGAAAGTGGGAGGAGGCTGTGAATGCAACGGCGGGTTGGGTGTTGATTAAAAACGGCAAGCCGGTATGGGCAAAGTATGCCTCTACAGCTGGTGGATATATTGATTCGTATACAGATTCTGCATCTTCCGGCCTCACAACTCCTGCCTTTTGGGACACGAAGAATGGTAAAGATGGATGGACAAGTCAGGCGTTTGAAAAAATTGCCAACAGTCCGTGGTTTTATAAAGCGTGGTATCGCACTCGTAGTAAAGACTCGTGCGGCCGTTCGCATCCATGGCTCACGCAAGAAGAAATGGCCGATATCCTCAACGCTTGGCGTGTGTTGCAGAACACCTCGGACAGTCGAGTCTCGCCTTTGGGCGGATGTTGGGGCGGCAGTCCGTACTCGATGAGCGAGTTGCGCGACAAAGCAAATGGTTATGGCGGTTCGTTTACATCGATAAATGGCGTTTCAGTAGACTATAGCAACAACGGTTTTACCGCGACCGTTCGTTTTTCAACCAATCAGGGTGATGTTTCACTTTCTGGAGCAGATTTTAAAAAAATGTTTAATTTGCGTGCTCCGGGGAGAGTGAGCTTGAAGAGTGGGTTGTTTAATGTAGAGCGGAGGTAAAAAAAGAGAGAGGTGAGAGTAGCGATTAGAAAAAAGATGTAATTTATGGGATGGAGTTACTTATGGGTGGGATAGAAGATGATGAGCGTTTAGAAAGAATAGATTTTAGAAAAATACGATATATTTGCTACGATCTTTTAAAAGATGTCCGATTTTCAGGTGAGCCAGTAGTTCCAAAAATTACCTCAACAGAAAAAACCGTCAAGTTTAAAGGATTAGTTTTTGGCGTTGAAAAACTCGAAGGAATGAATTTATCAGATTACTTGCTTGATGGAAATATACCGCTGAAAGATAAGCTTGAAGTACTACTTCATGTTACTCGTCAGTTAAGACAGATAGACAAGGCAGGTTATGTTTTATTTGATAGGCATGGAGGAAACATACGAATTTTAAGATGGGGTGAAAGTGGAGTAAGCACTAGGCAGGTTGATATTGAAGATATGTATGACAAAAGAGCCAATCGAGTTTATAGCTCAAGTGGCTCGTTGGATATCGAGCTAATAGAAATCTTTAAGAGCAAAGGTCTTGATTTGTGGGTTAACGCTGTGAGTAGTATTTCACTTCAGGGAATAGGAGTGATAGAGAGAAGCGGTTATGGTTATTGTGTATTAGACCTATTATCAAAACATGTGTGGGATAAAACAAGAGCTCCAAAAGGCAGTAATCTTGTTGATTTAGAAAAAGCAATCGGTAATGCTATCGATATATTAGGGTAAATATTTCTTCCTGAAATGTTACAATACCGACATGGCAACAAAAAAAGTGCAGTCGTCCTCCTTTAAACAAAACTCGTCGCAAGCAGATCCAACGCCACAACAAGAATTATCAATCTTCACTGAGGGAAAAGCATATACAAACCACTGGCATGCGTACATGGTTCAACCAATTGGTTTGGAGTATGAATCTCAACTTGATGGTGAAAAAATTCTTCTTTTCTTGAGACAACATCCTATCGTGAATGTGAGTTGGATTTTTCTCGCAATTGTGATGTTTCTGGCGCCGTTCGTTCTTACGCCGTTTTTCCCACCGTTTCAACTTTTACCACAAAGCTATCAATTTATTCTGTTTCTATTCTGGACATTGTTTATTTTTGGTTTCGTTGTTGAGCATATTCTCATGTACTTATTTAACTCGTTTATTGTCACGAATCAGCGCATCATCGATATCGATTTTTATTCATTGATTTATAAAACTGTGAGCTACGCCCAGCTCGGGAAAATTGAGGATGTGGACACGCAGGTTGGAGGTGTGTTGTTTTCACTCATTGATGCTGGGAACATGGAGGTGCAAACCGCAGCGGAGGTTCCACAGTTTGAGATTGACCTTATCCCCCATCCTGCAAAAGTGGCCAAACTTATTAATGAACTCATGATGATGAGTGGGTACAACATGAAGAGGAAAGCATAATGATACAACCACCATCAGCAGGTTTTTTTAATGCATTATTCACGTTTGGTTCCTCGGGAGAAGGACCATTGCTGTTGGTTAAACTTTTTATCATGTTTGGCCTTACCGTATACGTAGTTTTTGGTTTGGTGGTGATTCGCCAAGTGAGCTTGATGACAAGAACCATTAAGAGTTCGATTACTCCTACTATAAGACTACTTGGATATGTTCACATGATTGTGGCGATTGTGGTGTGGTTCGTCGCACTTATAATTCTCTAAATTAGGACTATAAATATGTTCGATATTCCACATTTAAATAATACTTTACCGAGTTAAGTAAAGTTTCGTGTTGGTTTTCCCCTCTGTTTTTCTGAAAGAAACGT
>CAYILC010000009.1:0-18192 GCA_964364145.1 uncultured Pseudomonadales bacterium | reverse complement strand
GTGGACTCGGTTATTAGAAACGTAAAGAAAAAATATCTTGAAAAAAACATCAATATTATTGCTCATTCTCTTGGAACATTTGTTGTAAGTCTTCTTTCTCCCAATGGAATTAAAAAAACCATATTTACATCTATTGTAAACGCGAATACGCAGTTTGTTTCAGAAGAGCTTGAAAAAAGAATTCTGTCTAAAGGGGGAACGGTGAATAAAAATGGTATTACTACCTATCCCAGAACACATGGTGGGATTCAGCTTATAGGTAAAGATTTTTGGACAACACTCGAGAATTTGAATCCACTTGAACGCATTGAAGAACTTGGTGATAAGACTGATTTAATCATTTTTAAACCGAAACAAGATGATGTCTTAACGGACAAATATTTTGACGAGTATAAAGGAATGAAAAATGTTCAATATGTCGAGATAGACGGCGATCACAACTTTAAAGATCCAATCCAGAGAAAAAACCTATTCATACGTATTAAAAAGTTTTTGTCAAATGTCTAGGCCGACTGGCTCAACAAGTTGCTTAAAAAGAGATTCTTTTGTATTGTCGAAATGGAGGTAACACATGGGGGATAAAAACAGAGAGCAACTACCAGGAGAAGGTAGCCTTAAGATTAAGAAATCGGAAGTGGATGCTGAATATAGCAGACTCATCCGAAATGCTGCGGCGGTGAAATCGGGTGAACGAACCGCGAAGGTTGTATATCTTATCCTTGGTGAAGCAAGGAAAGCATTAGGCAAAGAACTCCAAGAAGAAGTAAAAAAAACTGATCTCGAGGGGGGGTACACGAAGCGATATCTTATTCTTTATAAAGTAGGAGAACGGTTGGATAATGATCTTGAACAAACAAGAAAAGGCATTATTCCGGATGGTGTTAATAGTTGGATTGGGTCTACTCCTTCTCCCGACGATGAGAGAAGAAAATTAAAACCTCCCTCTAGCGAATAACACTTTATAGATTTCTCCTCTCCCAAACATTTCCCAAACTTCTGATATACTCATTATATGGAGCACTCGCAAAACTACTCGCAAACCCACGCACGCAACCAGGTTCAGGAAGTCAAAGACGCGATCGATATCGTTCAGTTCATTGGCGAGCGTGTGCATCTCACTAGAGCGGGAAAAAGTTTTAAGGGGTTGTGCCCGTTTCATTCGGAAAAATCTCCCTCATTTTTTGTCACTTCGGATATTCAGCGATATAAATGTTTTGGTTGTGCTAAATCCGGCGATATTTTTACCTTTTTAGAAGAGTACGAAGGCATGACGTTTGCCGAGGCGCTTCAGGAACTGGCAAGCCGAGCGGGAATCACGCTGGAGCGTCACGTGTTTACAAACGATGATCTTCAACGCCAACGACATTATGAAATTTTAAGCTTAGCCCGCGAGTATTATCACTACATTTTGACCGAGCACAAAAGCGGAAAGATTGCCCGCGACTATCTTCAGTCTCGCGGTGTTGCGCGCGAAACAGTTACCACGTTTAAGTTGGGATATGCACTTGATTCTTGGGATGCACTGCAGCACTATTTAATCAACAAGAAAAAATATACGAAAAAAGAACTGTTGGATGCGGGTCTTCTCGTTCAGAGCAATAACAATCGGCCATACGATCGTTTTCGCGGCAGGGTGATGTTTCCGCTTACCGATGCTTTAGGCAAGGTTGTTGGGTTTTCCGGTCGCGTTTTAGATCCAAAAGCAAAAGAGGCAAAGTACATTAACTCGCCCGAGACACAGCTGTACCATAAATCCGAGTTATTGTTTGGATACTCGGTGCTCAAGCCGATCATTAAAAAAGAGGAAGAAGTGTTTGTGGTGGAAGGTGAACTCGATGCACTGTCCTCGTATCAAGCCGGAATAAAAAATGTGGTGGCGATTAAGGGTTCTGCGCTTTCTGACCAACAAATGCGGTTGTTGTCGCGAACGGCAAAGCGCGTGGTGTTGGCGTTGGATGCCGATAATGCCGGCGTTGAGGCAAATATTCGGGCGATCGAGGTTGCTAAGCCATTTGAGTTAAGTCTACGCGTGTTGCCGATTGAAGGGGGCAAAGATCCGGACGAGATTGCCCGTGAGTCGCCAAAAGCATGGCGTGAACTTACCAAGCATACAGTTTCGGCCTTTGAATATTTAATAAACGCGGCATTTGTTGGGCAGGATCAAACCACTGGTGAAGGCAAAAAACTTATCGCACAAAAAATTGTTCCGGTCTTAGCCTCGATTGGAAATGCGGTTGAGCAAGCCTTTTTCTTACAAAAAGGTGCCGAGAAACTGCAGGTTCGGCCGGATGTTTTGGAAACGGAGGTGAAGAAATTTGTTCGAAAGAAAGAGTTGGGGTCGATGGGTCAGTACGGTCCAAAAACACAGCAAAAAGACGATAACACTGCAGACACATCCAAGAAGCAGGAATTTATTGTGACGCTTCAACGATATTTGCTTTCTTTAGCACTGCATGGCAGTCAGGAGTTTGTATTAAAAGCAGTTCAGGATCTTTCAACTGCGGATTTTACCGATCCTCCACTCAAAAAAATTTGGAGTTTTCTCGAGAAAACAGCTAAAAAAGGAAGTTTTACGATCCGTACCTTTACCAGTGAACTTCCTCCGGAACTTCAGCCCATGGTTTCCGAGATTTTCCTCGAGCAAGAACTTGTCCATCAACTTGATGATGAGGCAACAATGACCAAAGAGTGGGGCAAAACGCTTGAGACATACCGTGAGCATCTGCGAAAACACGTCCGTACCGAAGTGGCGCAAAGATTTACCGAACTTGAGGCATTATCTGCGTTATCGGATGATCAGCAGAAGGAATATGATCTCTTGCTGAAACAGATGGGAAATTCTCAATCTAAACAAATCTAGGCAGGATTCTTGAGTCAAAACTCCTCAAGATCGTTTGGTTGCGTATCATGCTTTCATCTGGTACACTTCGCACATGCCAGCCACCAAGATCACCAGATCAGCCAAGTCCAAGAAAACTTCCATGAAAAACTCACAAAAAAATGCTCAAGCGAAGCTACCTTCGCGCCCGCACCAAAAAATAAAAATTCAAGCAGAATCGAAAAAAAAGAGTGGTAGTTCTAGTGCGCAAACAAATATACACACACAACCTCTCAAGCAGGTGAAAACAGTGGTACAGTCTCAGGTGAAACCAGAGCCTCCAAAACCACAACAAAAACAAATGTCTTCAAGTGCGAAACAGGCGCAACTCAAGCAACATTTAGCTGATTTATTGAAGCGCGCTAAAGCCCAAGGATATGTAACCCAGGATGAAATTCTTCAAGTATTGGTATTCCCGGAAGATCACCTTGAAGACCTCGACAATCTCTATGACAAGCTGTTTGCCGCGGGCGTTGATGTGTTCGAAAACGTTGCGGAAGAAGAGATGAAGCAGGACTCTGCCTCGGTCTCGGACTTGGAAAAAGAGCTTGAGTCCTTAACAACGTTGGAAGATCGGTCGGTTGCAGATCCGGTGCGCATGTATTTGCGCGAGATCGGTCGTATTCCGTTGTTAAATCGCGAGCAGGAAATCGATTTAGCACAACGCAATGATCAAGGTGAAAAAGAAGCAAAGCGCCAACTGATTAATGCGAACTTGCGCCTGGTGGTTTCTATCGCCAAGAAATACATTGGCCGCGGTATGACCTTCTTGGATCTCATTCAGGAAGGAAACAAAGGTCTCATTCGTGCGGTTGAGAAATACGACTGGACCAAAGGATTTAAGTTTTCTACATACGCAACATGGTGGATTCGTCAAGCAATTACGCGCGCCATTGCGGATCAAGCCCGCACTATTCGTATTCCTGTTCACATGGTTGAGACGATCAACAAACTCATGCGTATTTCGCGCAAGTTGATGCAGGATTTGGGTCGCGAGCCGGATGCGCAGGAAATTGCGGACGAAATGGGCGGTATGGATGCCGACCGTGTTCGCGAGATCTTGAAGATTTCACAAAAAACCACTTCCTTGGAAACGCCGATCGGCGATGACAATGATTCCTACCTCGGCGATTTTATTGCCGATGAAACACAGACCTCACCATATGATGCCACCAGCAAGCGATTGTTGAAGGAAAATATTGAGGAAGTATTGTCGAGCTTAAGTGACCGCGAAGCGAAAGTGTTGAAGATGCGGTTTGGATTGAATGGGGCAAGGCCAATGACGTTGGAAGAAGTTGGCAAGAAGTTTGGTGTGACGAGAGAGCGCATCCGGCAGATTGAGGCAAAAGCATTGCGGAAGCTCAAGCACCCTAGCAAGAGAAAAATGTTGCAAGATTACTTGGAGTGAGAGATTTTGTTTAGGATGCGAAAAATTGCTTTCCATCTGTGAAGTGTTGTTTTTGCTGCAGCAAAAACGTTTCCATATCGCCGCATACTGGTGTAAACAATAATTCGAGGATCACATCGCACCGTTCCAAACGTGCCTAATCTACTTGAAAGTTCAAAGTCATCGAGATCATTGGGTGAGACGATATTCTCGTCGAATCCCCCGGTTTTAAGAAAAACTTTTTTCCGAATCGCACAGTTTGCTGTTGAAATCGATTGAAAACCAAAAATCTTGTTGGTCAATGCAAAATATCGTTGAAACCATCCGTGCTTGGATAACCATTGAATAAACATTGGCCCATCGTAAAAGACAAGAATACCAGTTACCGCAATACTATCTGTCGTTTGAAAGTGGTGATAGATTGACTTAAGCCAACTCTGCGTTGGGCGGGAGTCGCAGTCTATGCTTGCAATGATGGGTTGTGTGGCGGCAAAAAATCCGGTATTTCGTGTTCGGGCAATACCAAGGATTGGCTGATGAAGTATACGAAACTCGATCCCTTTTTGTTGAAAATATTTTTTGTATGACTGCGCAATCTTTTCTGTGTCATCAGTTGAGGCATTATTAATGACGATGACCTCTTTTGGAAGCATTGATTGAATCAGAACTCCATCAAGTGTTTTGGAAAGAGAATATTGCTCGTTATGTGCCGGAATGACAAGAGAGATTGGAATGTTCATCTTTTCTGAAGTATATCAGGCGTGCTAAAATACCCTGTTCTTTAATAAACGATCCCCGATAGCTCAATGGTAGAGCAGGAAGCTGTTAACTTCAAGGTTCTCGGTTCGAGTCCGAGTCGGGGAGCCAAGTAGGACGAGGGGCAAATCCGTTTAGGATTTGCATAGAATGAAACCCCGACCGTAAGGTCGTGAGAGGTTCATACTCAAAACCGAGGTAAAATCTTCTACATTGACTTAGATTTCCCTAAATATGCCTAGGTTTGCATAGATTAATAGCTACTTGCATAGGTTTACATACTTTGATACAATATGCCTAGATGAGGAGACTTAAAAGTGAATGACCGGCTCATTAGAATAGGGGAAGCAGCGCGTTTCATTGGTGTTTCTGTAGACACGCTAAGGAGATGGGCAGACGATGGGAATCTTATACCAATTCGGACCAATCCATTAGGACATAGATATTATAGATATTCTGATATAGAGTCTCATATAAATGCTTCTCAAAATCAACGGGATTTGGCAAAAAAATGGGCAATGTCACCAAAAGGTTTTGATTTAAACTCTGAAGTTTACTGTAGAACTCGTGATGTATTCCAAGCGCGACTTGAAAAACTTCAAACAACATTAAGCAAGACCTTTCCGCCAAACGACATAGTATCTCTTGCAGTAGCGGTAGCTGGAGAAATCGGCAATAACTCTTTTGACCATAATTTAGGCAACTGGGCAGACATGATTGGTATTTTCTTCTACTATGATGAAAAGACTCATACAATTATTTTGGCTGACAGAGGGCAGGGAGTATTAGTTACTTTAAAGAGAGTAAGACCAGAACTTGCTAGTTCAAGTGAAGCATTAAAAGTAGCATTTACAGAAACCATTTCAGGAAGACATCCTGAAACCAGAGGTAATGGATTAAAATTCGTAAAATCTATTATTGAAAGTAATCCATTTTCACTTCATTTTCAAACAGGGGACGCTTACTTGAATTTAAAACAGTATGATAAAGGCATCTCTGTTCAAAAAACTGACCAATTCATTAGAGGATGTTTTTCTACAATAAGAATTGAGGGAGTAGTATGACAATACAATTAAAAAAATTTGGCACGACACTAATTTCCAGGCCATCAGGAAGAGAAGCATGGCTGGCATTTCAACCCGTGCTCAATGAGATTAATTCAAACGAGCAAATAATACTAGATTTCGAGGAGATCGCAGTATTAACTCCGTCATGGGCTGATGAGTTTTTAACGCCACTCAGAACACGCTTCGGCTCGAGAGTAGAACTGCATAATATTGCAAATTCATCAGTTAAAGCGACCTTATCGATATTAGATCGATAATATCTGATATCATTCTGAAACAAATTGAATAGAAACCTGATAAAAATAGCAATTAAAAAGGCAAGATTTGCATTGTCATGTAAAGCATTTAATGCGAATTCTACACTTAAAAAAAGACGCGGGGAACAGAAAAATATAGTGAGTTGCACAGTGGGTACTACACTCCAGAAAGCATAAACCTGCTTTGGTAACATGTTCGTATAGCATCCATCCCTCGGAGCCAAAAAGGATGAGGGGCAAATCCGTTTAGGATTTGCATAGAACGAAACCCCGACCGTAAGGTCATGGGAAATTCATAAAAGAGTTATACTTATCTTGATAAAATGATGGTAGAGATATGACTAAAAATACACCAAAAACTGTTAAAGGTCCCGAAAACGATACCTTTAAAAATGAGCCAAACTTCCTCCTCTATACCACTCCGAATGGCAAAATAAGAGTGGAGATTTTTTTAAAAGATGAAAATGTCCGGCTAACCCAAGATAAAATTGCTGGGCTTTTTGGAGTAGAGCGAAGCGTTGTGACTAAGCACTTAAAGAATGTCTTTGAAAGTGGCGAACTCTCAGAGAAATCAGTATGTGCAAATTTTACACATACTGCTGGCGATGGGAAAACATACCAGACTAAGTTCTACAATCTCGACGCCATTATTTCAGTTGGGTACAGAGTGAATTCGGCAAAAGCCACCCATTTTCGAATTTGGGCCACGGAGCGCCTGAAAGAGTACATCATTAAAGGTTTCACCATGGACGATGAACGGCTTAAAGATCCGCGCCATATTTTTGGTAAAGATTATTTTGAATCTTGTTCATTGGTCTTGACAAGTAATTTTTTTCAAGTTATCTTATTTGTAAGATGAAGAGTTTCGTACATAGGATAGTGTCTGTATCAATAATCCTCGGTGGTTTGTGGGTGTATTTATTGTCTGGTATTCCCCTTGCTCAAGCAGCAACTCTCTCCCCGTCATACTACAACTGGAGTTCAACGCAGGAGTTTAAACAATCGAGAGTGTTGGGTGTCGCCACCCAGGATCAAGAATCGTCTCCGAGCGCTTCGACGGCAACTTCTCCGTCGCAATATCTTCGATTTAATCGCTATCTGTTTGGGGGAGGTTTAACGCCTTCCAATCCTTTCTATTTTATAAAGCCTTTGCAGGAAAATGTTCAGTTGGCTTTCACCTTTGATCAACAAACAAAAGATGGGTTGCGCATACAAATTGCCGGTGAACGTTTGGATGAGATGCAAAAGTTGTCTACCTCAAATGACGTTCAAGCGATCACCGCGGCAGCCAACGCCTATGATCAAACAATGACAGCTCTCTCCGATAGTGTTGCTTCGCTGAAGGGAAAAGGCGACAACGTCGACAAGCTCTTGGGACAAATGGAAGAAGAGACAGCGAAACACAATGTTGTTTTGGAACAAGTTCGTATTCAGGTTCCCGACCAATCGGAGAAAGCTGTAGGGAGTGCTTTGGAAGCAAGTTGGAAGGGTACGGATGTTGTGGCCGATCTCAACAATCGTCCGGCAGTTCCTTCCGATCTTGTTTCTCGTTTGCAATCACTCAAATCACAAGGACTGCTTACTCCGGAAGAGGTCACAAAGCTTGTGAGCGCAAAAACAAGAGTTGAAGCAAGACAAGAAGTGGGGAAGTTTGTCAACGAGGGCGTGGTATCAGCGTCGGATTTTCTTCGTTTGAATGAGACGGCAAAAAGTCTTTATCCGGAAGAGTTTTATAAGGTTCACGAAACCTTGAGATTTCAGGAGATGCAAAAGCTTGAAGATCAAAAGCCCGATGACGCGACCTTGAATAAAATCCAGTCTTTTGCCAAAACATATAAGGCTGGAGATCAGGTGCCGATGGAGTTGAGGATGTATTGGGTGCCGATTGTCCGATTGGAGGAAATTCAAAACACGCTTCGACCAGACTTGATCGATGCAAATCTCTTTAAACAGGATGATAAGGAATCGAAAAAATTCAACGAAATGGTTGAAAGATTTAAACCCAGGCCTGAAGATATCGCCCAAGTCAGAAATTTTATTCAGAAAAACAACGCTGACGTAAACAATTTACCGCAAGAGTACCAACGGATGTATAACTTGGGCCAAAAATACGGGGCTCAATGCGGAGCAGGGTTTAATTGGGTTCCAGAACCACAAAGCCCAGCTGGTGGGTACTGTTCACCAAACGGGTCAGATGCATCCAGTGGTCCAACCTATGATGAATTCACTCGGGGTAAAACGTGCAAGGGCAACATGATCAATGCCAAAAGTTCTAGTGGGGCGTGTAGTTCTTTCCCAGCGGATTGCATGCCTCCCGGTTGGAGCAGAACAGATACCTGCGTGTCAACGCCGGTTATAAGTACCAATACCAATACAAATTCAAATAACAGAATCGAGTGTCCTTCAAACGCTCATTTTGTATCGGTTTCGTATGATCCTAATGGAGGGTACTGCATACCCAACTACACACAAGTTGGAGTTGATCAATCAACTGGCGCATCTTCGACAGCTTGTCCAGCGTCTACTCATCGCAATTATGCGGGAGGTTCTTGTGTCCCGAATTATAACAGTAGTTCATATAATAACCCTTATGCGCTAACTCCATTAACTACTACCCCAGGCGGTCCGTACTATACGAATAGTGGGAAATGCGGGTCCAATGCAAACTGGGTACCCGAAGCGATTAATCCACAAGGGGGATACTGCGCGCAAAATTCTGGAACAGATGGTATGCAGGATTCGTCACGGTTCGGAAACACACCTAGCCGAGAAGCCCAGGAAGCGGCATGTTGGTCTGGTGGAGGAACCTGTGTGAGTTGGAACAATGGAGCCTGTGGTTGTGAACGAAATGGGTCGGGGAACACAAGTAGTACAGGAAGCACTGGAGGTACTGGTAATTTAGGTAACACAGGAAGCACAAACACGACTCCACAATATGGATCTCCTAGCAGAGAAGCCCAAGAAGCAGCCTGTTGGTCGGGTGGAGGAACGTGTAAAAGTTGGAATAACGGAGCCTGTGGTTGTGAACGAGGTGGGTCGGGTAGCTCTGGTGGCGCTGGTAACACTGGTGGTGCGAGTAACCCAGGGAGCACAAACACAACTCCGCAGTATGGATCTCCAAGCAGAGAAGCCCAGGAAGCGGCCTGTCGGTCGGGTGGTGGAACCTGCATTAGTTGGAACAATGGAGCCTGTGGTTGTGTAAGACCGCAAGATACCGCAAACAATCCTCCAGCGGGTTACGGCTCATGTTCTTCTGGACAATATTGGAATGGAAGTGGTTGCCAAACTCCTCCCGCGTATACTCCGCCAACTCAAGATCCTTCAACAACTTCTGCGCCTCCACCAACTTCAAGTCCAGCACAACCTTCAGCACCACCTCCGGATTCAAATCCGGCGCCCCCTCCACCACAACCTCCCACGTCGAATCCCCCATCGGAACCGCAGCAGCCCCCTCCTCCACCGCCAACACTATAGTGACCTCTGTTGCCATTGGACTTGCAGCGAAACAAGATTCTTATTTCGCCACAAGTCTGTTGACTTCTCCATCTTCATCCTCACTTCATCTCGCTTCTTGTATTCTCGCGAAGTATCATAGAACCTGAGCAAACTGCTATAAAAAGGTGAAGATATGAAGAAAACTACCGTAAACATTAAAGGTATGCACTGCCGATCGTGTGAACTTTTACTAGAGGATGAGCTAAGTAAGGTGCCTGGTGTGAGATGTGTGTGTGCAGATCAAGAGAGGGGACAGGCAGAACTTGAGCACGAAGATGATATCGAACAACAATATATTGAAAGCGCGGTGCAAAACGCCGGATATACGCTTGGGAAAGATGATTCCCCCTGGATTTCCCACAAACTTGAAGACTATAGAAGTCTTGGGAAAATGGCACTTCTTGTATTTATCCTCGGGTACATTGCAAACAAACTTGGTCTTTTCAACATCGCTATTAGTTCGGCCAGTGGCTATTCCAGCCTCCCAATCGTGTTGCTTGTTGGTCTCACCGCGGGTTTTTCAACGTGTATGGCTTTAGTTGGAGGATTGGTGCTTGCAGCCTCATCTCGGTTTGCGGAAAAACATCCAACTGCCACGTCATTGCAAAAATTTACCCCGCATCTCTTTTTTAATCTCGGACGAATCGTTGCATTTTTTGTTTTGGGAGGACTTATTGGCTTACTCGGATCTGTATTTCAATTATCAACAACCATTTTAGGAGCGCTCACAATTATTGTTGGTGGAGTGATGCTGCTTTTGGGTGCACAGCTTATCGATATTTCACCGCGACTCAACAAGTTCAAGTTCGTTTTGCCGAAATTTATCGCAAAAGCATTGGGCATTCACACGCGTAAAGATGAAGAATATAGCAATAAAGGATCGTTCGTTTCAGGTGCTCTCACATTTTTCTTGCCATGCGGATTTACGCAAGCAATGCAGCTTTACGCCATGAGTAGTGGAAGTCCTCTGACTGGAGCACTCACCATGGGCACATTTGCTCTTGGGACAACTCCGGGGTTATTAGGAGTTGGCGGACTCACATCAATCGTAAAAGGGGCCTTTGCAAAACACTTTTTCCGATTTGCGGGTTTGGTTGTGATCCTGCTTGCGCTATTTAACTTGGCAAATGGCGGAAGACTTGCTGGATTTTCTGTGCCGTCATTTGTTACTGCGCAGGCATCAATTGGCGTCAACGATCCGAATGTGATGATAGAGAATGGAGTGCAGATTGTCCGCATGACGCAAGACACCGATGGATATAAGCCGAATACCTTTACTATTCGTAAAGGAATGCCGGTTAAGTGGATCGTGACTTCAAAAAGCGTTACATCTTGCGCAGCAGCAATCTCGTTTCCAAAGTTTGGTATCCGACAAGGTTTGAAGTTGGGTGAGAACATTTTTGAGTTCACCCCTACAGAAACAGGATCATTCCGTTTTAGCTGTTTAATGGGGATGTTTACAGGATCTTTTACTGTTACAGATGGTACAACATCGACAGTAGCTCAGCAAACTACACAGGCAGCGGTGCAACCTGCAGCTGCGACGGGAAGCTGTGGGGGGGGCGGAGGCGGATGCGGGTGCGGTGCAGCAGCAAGAAAGACTGTTCCCACACTTGGTCCAGAAGCAACACCAATTGTCACAACTCAAGCTGGGCAGGCAATTCAGGTGATTAAGGCAACATACAGTCCAACAACAGATATTACACCAAACTCATTCAGAGTGAAGGCTGAACGACCTGTTCGTTTAGAGATACTCGCGCAGGAAAATGGTGCAGGCTGTATGGGAAGTATTGCTTTACCAAAACTTTCACAAAATATTCAAGTGTTTACAAAAGGCCAAACGGTAACATTTGATTTTACGCCCATAGCTGGCACATACCAAATCACGTGCGCCATGGGAATACCACGGGGACAAATCGTCGCAGAATAAAAAAGAAAAGGATGTATATGAACACAGACCAAATAACCACGATTAAATTGTCAGGTCTTACCTGCCACGCATGTCAAAAACTGGTGACAAAGTATTTGAAAAATATTCACGGGGTAAAAGACGTCATTGTTGACCTTGAAACAGGCATGACGACAATCACGGCTAATCGTGCTATTCCCGTACCAGAAATTGAACTCGCCCTGCAAAACACAGCATATCAAATAGAAAGATAACACAATGGGTTCAATGAAGACAATTTCTTTTACCGTTACCGGTATGCACTGTGGATCATGTGAGTTGTTGATTCGTTCTGAGTTAGAGGAATTGAAGGGGGTTAAAAACATTCGTATTGATCATAAAACTGGGAAAGGAAGTGTTGAGCTCGATACGCGGCGTTCTTCAAGCAAAGATATTCTTACCGCGATCAAAAAAGCAGGTTATTCAGCGAAACTTATTGGTGTTTCGAAATCACGTGGGGAATCGGAAGTCATCACGGCAGAAAAAAGAAAAGGACAAGTTCTCGCGCCTGTCGTTGGGAAAATCGAAACCTCAAAGAAAGATCAACAACGTGTTCAACTTTCATTATCTGGAATGCACTGTAGTTCATGTGCATCGATTATCGAACGCACACTCTCAAAAGTTTCGGGTGTGAAAGAGGCTCATGTTAATTTTGCCGCGGAAAAAGCAATGGTGGTGTATGAAGACGCGGTGACAAAGAAGGATGACCTTCTTGGTGCCGTGGAAAAGGCTGGATACACGGCGATGTTTGTCACAGATAGCGACACAAAAAAAGAATCTGAAAAGCGAAAAGAGGAAATACGAAAACAATTTCATAAGTTTTTGATAAGCTTCATCTTTTCAGCTCCAATGATGTACTTTATGTTTTTTGATTTCTTTTCATGGATGCCGGGACGAGCATTCTTTTTTCCATTTGTTGGCATCATCTCATTAATTCTAACCACGCCGGTGCAGTTCATTATTGGGTCGGGATTCTATAAAGGCATGTGGTCGGCATTGCGCATGAAGACGTTTAATATGGATAGTCTCATTGCCATTGGAACATCGGTTGCGTACTTCTATAGTTTGGTGAACTTTTTCTTGTATATCGATGCTAACAATTCACTCATTGGACTTAGCGGGCAAAAGATACCAGAGCTGTATTTTGAAACAGCAGCATTTTTAATTACCTTCGTCATTCTTGGGAAGTTGCTTGAAGCCAAAGCGAAAGGGAAAACTTCTGAGGCAATCCAAAAACTTTTGGGATTGCAGGCTAAAACTGCTCGGGTGGTTCGAGATGGTGAGACAGTTGACATTCCAATTGACCATGTTGTGAAGGGGGATATCGTTTTGGTTCGTCCGGGAGAAAAAGTGCCGGTCGATGGAGAGATTCGCAAGGGATCATCTGCCGTTGATGAATCCATGATTACCGGGGAAAGTTTGCCGGTAGAAAAACATGAAGGAGACATTGTTATTGGTGGAACAATCAATAAAAACGGAAGTTTTGAGTTTGTTGCCACCCGTGTTGGCGGAGAGACAACACTTGCCCAAATCATCCGACTGGTTGAGGACGCGCAAGGTTCCAAAGCCCCCATTCAGGCGATTGCCGATAGAATCTCGGCGTATTTTGTTCCTGGAGTAATCATAATAGCGGTGTTGACCTTTGTGGTATGGTTCTTCTTTCTCAACGCACCACTTTCGTTTGCCCTCATGGCATTTACCGCGGTTATCGTGATTGCATGTCCATGTGCTCTTGGATTGGCCACGCCAACCGCAATCATGGTGGGAACAGGAAAGGGAGCGGAGTACGGCATCTTGGTTAAGGGTGGCGAACCGCTGGAACAAGCGTGCAAAGTGAACGTCATTGTGTTTGATAAGACAGGAACGCTTACTAAGGGAAAACCAGAGGTTACCGATATTATTTCGCTTTCCGATCTTGATGAAGATACTGTGTTGGAGTTATCTGCATCGCTAGAAAAACAATCCGAGCACCCGCTTGCCGAGGCCATTTATTCGTACGCGCAAGAAGAGGAATTATCGATCACAGATGCACAGAACTTTACCGCTATTCCCGGTCATGGGATTCAGGGTGATATTGATGGAACGACCTACTATATGGGAAACCGCAAACTCATAAGCGATGTGGTAGGTCTTCCTGTGGAACGGCTCAATCGTAAAATGAGTCGACTGGAAGAGCAGGGCAAGACAGTTATGATTCTTGCAACCAAAAAAAAGGTACTTGGACTTGTTGGAGTTGCGGATACGGTCAAGGAAACATCTAAAGAAGCTGTTGAAAAATTACTAAAGATGGGAATTGGCGTGTACATGATTACGGGAGATAACACACGCACAGCACAAGCAATTGCATCACAAGTGGGCATCACCAATGTTTTGGCCGAAGTTTTACCACAGGATAAAGCCAATGAGGTAAAAAAACTCCAAGAAACAGGAAAAAAAGTCGCAATGGTTGGAGACGGTATCAATGACGCGCCGGCACTTGCACAAGCTGATCTAGGGATAGCAATGGGTTCTGGAACAGATGTTGCAATGGAGACGGGCGGAATTGTGATTATTAAAAATGATTTGCGAGACGTCGTTCATGCGATCAGCTTGTCTAAGGCAACGATGTCAAAGATAAAACAGAATATGTTCTTTGCCCTGTTTTACAACGTGGCAGGCATTCCTATTGCTGCGCGCGTTTTTGCAGGAATTGGATTAGTGTTGAAGCCGGAACTTGCGGGTCTTGCTATGGCGCTCTCGTCAATTTCCGTGGTAGGAAACTCGCTTCTTTTACGCCAATTTAAACCAGGAAAACGCAACTACATTTCCGAGATTGCTCCGGTCGTGATGGTGATAGTATTCACACTTTTGTTCGTTGAGTTTGCCCGTTTCAGTTCGTCAGGTATGACCCAATAACATTGGCAGGATTATTTGCGTTTACTAAAGAATTCAATAAATGATCCGTAGATGTATCCAACTATCCATCCAAATCCTGCAAATGTGAGTACTCCCATTGTTGCGCTCACTAACTCAAGTCGAACAGGACCAAGAACAGAAAGATTTCTGCCATGTAACCAGAGATTTTCAATGGCAACATACAGGTCTGGTACTAAGAGAATCACAAGTATGCATCCAACCGAAAGTGCACCGAATGTAGCGCCCAGTGCATTCGCGAGAACAAATGTATTTTTCTTCATATGCCTCCTTTTTTGGCAGAGAAAAGAATATATACATTTATACTACCTCTTCTGTGAAAGAAAGCAAATACTCCTACCGAAGGTTTGCACTGGTGTTATAATTTTTATCGGAGGTTTATCTATGGATTTTGATTACACCGTTACTACGGAGAAAACATTTGATGAAGCGGTACAAGCGGTTGAACAAGAAACAAAGACCGTAGGCTTTCGAGTGCTCTATATCCATGATGTTGCCGCAACTTTGAAAGAAAAAAGTTTTGAAATAGAACCGTTGAAGATCATTGAGATCTGCAATGCGAAAAGCGCGTATGCCGTGCTTCAGGCAGATGTGAAAATTGGTTTGTGTTTGCCGTGCAAAATCAACGTCTATCAAAAAGACGGGAAAACGTATATTTCTGGTATGAGACCGATGATTATTCCTCAATTTTTCCCACAAGCAAACCTTGGTACATTACCAAAAGAAGTCGATACAATTATTCGGGGGATTATAGATAGAAGTAGGT
The DNA here is from genome assembly GCA_964364145.1 of uncultured Pseudomonadales bacterium. Classification (GTDB taxonomy): domain Bacteria; phylum Patescibacteriota; class Microgenomatia; order UBA1400; family UBA12028; genus CAYILC01. The sequence continues at coordinate 2,725 of CAYILC010000009.1, read as the reverse complement.
AATCGATGAACTCATTGAAAAAGGTACTTTTTATCACAATTTTTTTCCTTGTGTTTGGTTTTGCTTTGCCAACTTCCTCTTTTGCTCAAAGCATGATGGGTTTCCCCAACTCATCACCAGATAACGCTTCCATACAAAGCCAACAGCAAGAAGAACAAGAAGGGAAAAAGTTTTTGGATGACTTGAGCAATAAAACAGTTACGTGTTCGCAACTCAACGATGCAAACTTTGAGAAAATTGGTGAATATTTTATGGGTCAATCCATCGGAGATACCGCAAGGCACATTACTATGAATGAAATGATGAAAAGAATGATGGGCGATAAAGGAGAGGAACAGGTGCATACTGCCTGGGGGAAAAGAGGTAGTGGATGTGACGCATCAGCTTCTTATTCCGATTCTGGTTTAGGTGTTATATCGATGATGAGAGGAGGTGGTAATTCTATGATGAACTTTGGATTTTTGCCTTTTGGCGGATTTGGCTGGATTTTTATGATTCTTTGGTGGGTGCTGATAATTGTTGGTGTTGTCGCTCTTATCAAATGGATCACAGAACACTCTCGTGGGGGTTTTCGTGACCATGAAAAATCAGCACTTGAGATATTGAAAGAACGATATGCAAAAGGTGAAATTGGTAAAAAAGAGTTTGAAGAAAAGAAGAAAGATTTGCGCTAGTCATCTTATTAACGAGAATCGGGATAAAGAACGGCGGGGGGTATAATGACGAAGTATGAAAATTCTCCTTATTGAGGATGATGCGCAGCTCGCCACACATGTGCGCCAAGCCTTAGAACGTGAGTCCTTTGCCGTTGATACTGCTACAACAGCTGAAGACGGATTATTTCGAGCAACTGAGTTTGAGTACGATGGATTGATTTTGGATGTGAACTTACCCGACGGAAATGGGTTTGATATTTGTAAGAAACTACGAGTAATGCATATCACAACTCCAATTCTTATGCTCACCGCTCGTGACACTCTATCCGATAAAATTCTTGGATTAGATCTGGGTGCAGATGAATATGTGATAAAACCCATTGATTCTCGGGAGCTTCTTGCTCGTGTGCGGGCCCTCATTCGTCGTAATAGTAAAGAACCACTCCCAATCCTTTCTATTGCTGACTTAACAATTGATCCAAAAACACGACGCGTAGTTCGAAACACCATCGCGATTGATCTTCCTTCAAAAGAATATGCGGTACTAGAGTTCCTGGCACGTCATAATGATGAAGTGGTGACCCGCTCCATGATTATGGAACACGTGTGGGGTAGCGATTTTGAAACATTTTCAAACGTGGTTGATGTATATATTAGGAACTTACGAAAGAAGATTGATACAGAAGGACAAAAGAAACTTATCCATACCATTCGTGGTGGCGGGTATGTTCTTTCGGACAAACGATGAGGCGCTTTTTGTTTCCATTTCATTTTACCACCATTCGTAGTAGTCTTACATTTTGGTTTAGCACCACGTCAGTTTCCATGTTCATCGTTTTTGCCGTGCTTGTTAGTGTGCTGGTTACATCTGTACTCAACAGTCAAATCGACCACCACATTCATACGGTTCTTATTGAGGCAAATCAAATTGTGCGCTCATACACAGGGACCGAGCGTGACACATTACTTTCCCAATTTGTAAGCACGAAAGGAATGACGGTGTTGCTGCTTTCCGCTGATGGGGCACCGATCATACAAACGAACAGTTACGACCTCGCCCCCGTGAGCGAACATCAGGCGGAACAAGTGCTTGCAATAGGTGATACGGCAATCACGGCACCAGTACATTTTACAGCTCAGAACATGCGATTTGCTGCCATACGAGTGAATGAAACTCTTGGTGATGGTGTGTTGGCTGTGGGATATTCACTAGAAGTTGTAAACAAAACACTGACCACTTTACTCGTCATTATTGGCGGTATAACAGCGCTTTTTCTTGTTTCATCGGTAATTTTTAGCTCATTCCTCATTAAACGCTCACTTCAGCCATTAGAGATTGTGGCGCAAACAATGGAAGCCATATCGGAAAAAGAAGAACTTAACACGCGGCTGTCTGAACATGCACGAACGGAAGAACTCCGTCTTATTAGCAACGCATTTAATCGTATGCTTGAAAAAATCCAATCAATGTTTCAATCTGAGCAAGAGTTTTTTTCTGATGCTGCACACACACTAAAGACTCCACTAGCTGTATTGCGGTCACAAGTTGAGACACTGAACAAAGAATCAAATAGCAAGAAACAGGCATTGCTTGACACAATTGATCGGGTAGTGGAGACAACACAAGATTTATTATTCATTACAAGGATTGAAACTGCACAAGCACAAAAAAATACAACAATCTCATTGTCATCGATGTGCAAAGAATTAAGTGAATTAGCAGCCTCTTTGGGAGAAATTAAACATTTGGTAGTTACGACTGATATTGAACAGAATCTTCATATACAAGCAGATACTTTACTTCTTCGCCGCGCCTTCAGTAATATCGTACATAATGCCATAACATATTCACCTGTAGGCGGGAGAGTTACTCTTGCCTTGCATGCAGATTTTACGTCAAGACAAATTGTATTTTTCGTGACAAATGAAGGAATGGGGATCGCCAAGAAAGAACTTAAAAAAATCTTCACTCGCTTCTACCGTGGAGAGTCGAGTAAAGGAACCGCAGGATCGGGTCTTGGGTTAGCAATTACAAAAGCTGTTATTGAGCGATTGGGCGGGAAAATAAC
>CAYILC010000008.1:0-18532 GCA_964364145.1 uncultured Pseudomonadales bacterium | reverse complement strand
CGTTTTGTATCCAACAAACCCAAATTTTCACAAAGCTCATCGTGTGTTTTTGGTTTGAAGATAAATTTCGGAATCTCTCCCCAAGTTTTCACCACTTTGTTGCAAGTTTCATCTTTCCCGATTGGCACATCTACAGCCGCTGGATTTGGTACCTGATACATCAAGTCTTTAAACGTTCCTTCAACCTGACGCAACTGTGGCTCGATGTCTTGCAACTCTTGCTTAAACTTTTTGCCAATCGCAATTTCTTCAGCGGTTGGTTTGCGCGCCTTAATTGTTGCAGTATGCGCGTTGGCTTTTGCGCGAAGTTCTTCCACCTGCAAAAGAAGGCGCCGACGCTGATCATCCACGCGCACTACCTCATCCACAATGATTGGGTTGAGTTGCTTGTCTGCGATTGCCTTTTTTAATGTTTCAGTATGGTCGCGAATGTATTTGATGTCTAACATTTTTCCTCCTGTTTGTTATGTTTGTGAGGTGGAGCTATAAAAAAACCACGCCTTGCTATCCTTATCGGACGCTTTCGCGTGGTGCCACCTCGATTACTTCTTATTCCTGCTGTCTCGGGCGTACCCGGATCGGATTATCCCCGACCTGCGAAGCGAGGGCTGGTCGCTTGTTTGCACTTTTTCTTGTCTGAAAGAGAGTGTATCACGAACTTACGCATGTGACAATGCTGTTGCTTCTTGAATAAACTCCATCGTTAGCGGAAGTGAATGAAGTTTTGCGGCTTCATCTAAGGTCATCCACTTCCACGCCGCGGTCTCGGGATCGTTGAGTATGGGTGTTTGGTTATCTATGGAAACCAAATAGCAGAGCAAGGTGACATGAAAAGGTACTTTTGTCGCGAATATCGACGTTTTGGCAATGGGATGAGGGTACAAAATACGCACTGACACACCAAGTTCTTCTTGTATTTCACGCGCCAATGTTTGTTCCGGTGACTCGCCAAACTCCATGCCTCCGCCAGGAAGTTGCCAGCATTCGTGAACAAGAGGGTCTTGCGGTTGGTGACGTTGAGTCAAGAGAACTTGACCTTTATCGTTTACCGCCAAGCCGACAACACCGATGACTATTGGAAGGGGTTTTTGATTTGACGTTTCACTCATAGTTGTTGGATAATCTTGAAACAGTTAATTAAAAATCCTATATGTTCATCCGGCGTTTTTTCGATAAGCCTCATTCCTTCTTCAATATCGTCGCGTGAAACATTTTTGGCAAAAGCCTTATCCTTGAGTTTTTTCTTCACCGACGAGACTTCCAAATCGGCAAAACGCGTTGGCCGCATAAGCGAAGCGGCGTGCATGAGACCGGAAAGCTCGTCGCACGCAAAAAGATATCGACCAAGCAGTGAGGTTGGTTTTTTTCCGGTGAGGTCGGGGGCATGCTCGGCAATTGCATCTTTCATTGATTGCGGATAATCCTTTAAGATCTCATTGATTTCCTTGTGTGGATGTTCGTTTGGAAACATTTCCCAATCGAGATCGTGAAGCAGGCCGGTTTGATACCATAGTTCAATATCCTCACCAAGCACTTTTGCATACGCCTCTAAAGCAGACGCAACCATTTCGCAGTGGTGAATAAGCGCTTCGTTTTTCATATACGTACGCAATAACTCTACGCTTTCTTTTCGAGAAGGGAGCGGTTGAGTTATACGAGATTTTGCTGAAGGAGCTGCTTTAACTTGAGGAACTGCTTTTGCCTTTTCTTTTGTTAATCCTGGTTGTTTCATAATAGGCCGTAACGTTGGAAACGCGATTACTTCACGAATCGCCCAAGTGTTGGTTAAAAACATCACAAGCCGATCAATGCCAATTCCAATACCCCCAAGCGGAGGCATGCCATACTCCATAGCCTCAATAAACTCCTCGTCCAGCGGTTGCGCTTCCTCGTCACCCTCACGCATGTGCTGTTGTTCAACTTCAAAGCGCTTACGTTGATCAAGACCATCGGTAATCTCGCTCCAACCGTCGCAAATTTCTTTTCCGCCGATATATCCTTCAAAACGTTCAACAAGTTCCGGATTTGACCGATGTTGCTTAGATAAAGGACTTACCTCTTTTGGATAGTCAATAATCCAAGTTGGCTGAATAAGTTTGGGGGCCACGGCGTGATCGAACAACGCAAAAATTGCTTTGCCGCGGGCGAATGATCCAGTGAGATGAATATCACGCTGGTCCAACTCTTTTTGCAATTGTGTATCCGAAAGTTTTTCCACGTTAAGATGTTCGAATTTTTTGAGCGCGTCGATCATGGTGATGCGAGGCCACGCGCCACTAAGATCTACCTCGTGCTCGCCAACCTTGATCTTTGGTTTGCCATACAACTTGGATGCCAAATGTTTTATCAACCCTTCAGCAACATCCATCACGCGTTGATAATCTGCATACGCCTCGTACCACTCCATCATGGTGAACTCGGGCTGGTGTGTGTGATCAATGCCTTCGTTTCGAAAGTTTCGAGCAATCTCAAAAATGCGCTCATATCCGCCAATAATCAGTCGTTTTAAATAGAGTTCCGGGGCGACACGCAAATAAAAATCGCAATCTAACGCGTTCATGTGTGTGGTAAACGGGCGCGCGTTTGTCCCGCCATATAATGGTTGTAACACCGGCGTTTCCACCTCGATAAAGTTTTGCTGATCCTGCATGTATCGGCGAATTTCTTTTTCAATGAGCCATCGCGCATCCAATGTTTTTTTCACCTCGGGATTGATGATCATATCCAAGTACCGTTTGCGGTAGCGTGTTTCTGGATCCTCAATGCCTTGCCAAGTTGACGGCAACGGACGCAACGATTTTCCAAGAATAGTGAATTTTAACGCTTGAACCGTAGTTTCACCAGTTTTTGAAATCATCACCGTGCCAAAAACGCCCAAAAAATCTCCAGGATCAAGCAGATTCACAAGATCGTAACCTTTTCCAAGATCGTCATCTTTCAGCATGATTTGCATTGAGGCGGTTTGGTCGCGAAGGTCAATGAAGGTGACTTTTCCGTGCTCTCTTAGCGAAATGATGCGTCCGGCAATAGCAACGGGTTTGCCTTTAATTTTGAGTGCTTGCGAAATTGTATGCGTAACGGCAAATGAATATGGGTGTGGATGAACTCCAGCCTGCTCCAGCTTCTTGCGTTTTTCTACCTTGGCTTCACGAGAGTGATCTAAACGAGATGACATGATATAATTATACAGGAATTATTGAGTCAATGAAGTGCGAAACTCGTGTTATTACTCAACGCTCATCACGATATATTTTAGTCTGCCCGCGGGCGCCTCGATTTCAATCTCATCACCCTTAATTTTCCCCAAAAGGGCTTTTCCCAATGGCGATTGGTGGGAGATTTTTTTTTCTTCTGGATTTGCTTCCCACTCACCAACAATGTGATACACATGTTTATCTTTCCCAACCCTAAGTGTGACGGTTGAGCCAAGATCAACTTGCCCCTTCGATTTCTTGGACGATTGAATAATCTTTGCGTTTGCTTTTAGCGTTTCCAGCTCCACAATTCGACCCTCAATAAACGACAGATCTTCGCGAGCGGAGTGGTACTCGGCATTTTCACTAAGATCACCAAAGGAACGAGCAATAGCAACGCGTTGAATAGCTATTGGAAGCTTTTTTTCTTTGAGTTGCATCAATTCGACGATGATTTGATCGTAGCCCGCTTGAGTCAATTGAATATCTTGTGTTGCGGTAGTTGTTTGGGTCATACAATTCTTTCAATAAACGAAAATAATCGAGATACATGCAGTGTGAATTTAATCTATGAGTGTGCATTGTACGGAATCAATTTTGTTCTGTCCAGAGGGAAATGTATGCGTATCCTCTACGTATTGCATTTTACATTTCTCCAAATGAAGGTGCAAACGATATTTACCCAAACGATGTCGGAGTACCGCGTCTTCTCGCGATCTTTAACTCAATAAGCGCTTTGCGCAACGAAGCTTCTGCCATAATAAAAGATCGTCGGTCGGTCTTCTGTTCCATATCTTTTTCTGCTTTTTGCTTTGCTTCCTCTGCTCGTGCGATGGTAATGTCGGACTCCAGAGTGGCGGTGTCAGAAAGTACAGTGATAATATTGTTTGGGCCAACATCCATGAATCCACTAGAGATGACAACAGAGCTTGGCTTGCCATCTTGTTTATAGATAAGCTCGCCAGTGTGCAGTTGCGTAAAGAGTGGAGCGTGATTTGGAAGGACGGTGATTTCACCGCTTGTGGTTGGTACGGTTACTTGGTCAACTTCCGTAGAAAGGAGTTCTTTGTCTTGTGTGATGATTAAAAGTTTGAGTTGTGACATAGACGTATGTTGGTATACATTCTTTTTGTGTTATAACCCTTTCCCTTTTTCAACAGCTTGCTCAATCGTTCCCACCATATAAAACGCTTGTTCTGGCAAACTATCGTGTTTCCCTTCCAGAATTTCCTTGAAGCCGCGAATTGTTTCTGCAATAGAGACGTATTGACCGGGAATCGAGGTGAACTGTTCGGCAACAAAGAACGGTTGAGTGAGGAAGCGTTGTATCTTGCGAGCGCGGGCGACTGTCACTTTATCTTCATCAGAAAGCTCATCAATACCCAAGATGGCAATAATATCCTGCAGATCCTTGTAGCGCTGTAAGACTTTTTGTACTCCACGAGCAACTTCAAAATGGTCTTTTCCAAGAATATCTACAGTGAGAATCTTAGAGCTCGATACTAATGGATCAACGGCTGGGTAAAGTGCCTGCTCAACCAAGGCACGATCCAACGAGATTGTAGAATCAAGGTGGGCAAACGTTGTGGCTGGAGCTGGATCGGTGTAGTCATCAGCCGGCACATACACAGCCTGGAATGAGGTTATTGAGCCTTTCTTTGTTGAGGTAATACGCTCTTGGAGCGCGGCCATCTCGGTAGACAGGTTTGGTTGATATCCCACCGCAGACGGAATACGACCAAGCAGTGCGGACACCTCGGAGCCTGCCTGTGAGAAGCGAAAAATGTTGTCGATAAACAACAACACATTTTCTCCTTTGTCGTCGCGGAAATACTCGGCCATGGTGAGGGCTGTGAGCGCAACGCGCAAGCGGTTGCCTGGCGGTTCGTTCATCTGTCCAAACACCATCGTGGTACTTTTGATAACACCGGACTCTGTCATTTCGTGATAGAGGTCATTTCCCTCGCGCGTGCGTTCACCGACACCAGCAAACACCGCGTGACCGGAATGTTCCTCGGCAATATTGCGAATAAGCTCTTGAATGATAACAGTCTTTCCTGTTCCGGCACCGCCGAACGCGGCAACTTTACCACCGCGAGCAAATGGCGCGATCAAGTCTATAACCTTGATACCAGTTTCTAGCATCTGGTAGGAGGTTTCTTGTTCGACGAGTTTTGGCGCGGGTTTATGGATTGGAGATGTTTGTTTTGTTTTTACTTCACCCTTGTTGTCGATGGGTTCGCCAACCACGTTAAAGATGCGGCCAAGAGTTGCTTCACCAACTGGAACAGTGATGGGAGCGCCAGTGTCTATTACCTCTACTCCGCGTTTCAATCCTTCGGTTGGACCAAATGCAATTGCGCGTACCTGATTATTCAGGAGTTGTTGCTCAACCTCCAGATACAAGATTTTTCCAGAATCTAATTTTAAGGTTAATGCATTATAAATCTCCGGCAGTGGGCCAGTAAATTTGATGTCAACGACCGGACCGATAATCTGTGTGATGTTTCCTGTTTGTTTTTGCATAGTTCTCCTTTGTTGTTATGATTCAAGCGTTAATGCAGACGTAGTAATCTCAATTAATTCTTTTGTAATACCCGCCTGGCGCGTTTTGTTATAGATAAGTTGCAACTCATCAACCACCTCTTTTGCATTATCCGAGGCATTCTTCATCGCGACCATGCGAGCAGAGTGCTCGCTTGCTTTTGCGTCGAGCAGGGTTTGATAGGTTTCGATCTCAACATAGTATGGCAATAAAAACTCCAAAATAGTTGTCGGATTTGGTTCAAAGAGGTACTCGGTCTTTGCGGTGATTAACTCTGCTGGCTGTTCAATTTGTTCTACTGTTAACGGCAAAAGATGCTGAACATGTGGTTTTTGTGACAACGTGGTGACAAACTGCATATGCAAAAAATAGACTTCACTATATTGACCGGTGAGAAAGCCTTTCATCATCACCTCGGCTATTGGAAGCGCATCCTCAAAATGAAGATGTTCCGGTAAACCGGAGAAATCGGCAACAATTTTGTGTCCAAATTTTAGTGCATATTCGCGTGCTTTTTTACCGATTACAATAAACTCAACCGGGGATTGCGCGGCATATTCTTCCGAAAGCTTAAATAAGTTGGTATTTAATCCCCCGGCAAGCCCACGATCCGTTGAAAACAACACGATTAATTTTTTGGGAGAGCTATGTGTTTGCAATAAAGGGTGTTGTGATGGATCGGTGTGCATCGCAATGTTTCGCAACATAATGGTAAGTTTAGCTGCGTAGGGTCTACTTGTCATTGTTTGTTCTTGTGACCGGCGCATCTTGCTCGCCGAAACCATCTCCATCGCTTTTGTGATCTGCGAGATATTCTTGGCGGACTTCATGCGGCGTTTGAGTAAGCGGGAGGAAGGCACTGTTTACCTCCACTCCGCGTGCATTTCGGCGAACTTTGTCAGCGCGTCTTTCAATGATTTTTCTGTTTCTTCGGTAATTTTGGATTCTTTTTTGATTGATGTAAGAACGGTTGGATATGCGGCTTTCACGTAATCAAGAACTGTTTCCTCCCATGCTGAAATATATTGCAGTTTTATACTGTCCAAGTATCCATTGGTTGCCGCATAGATAACTACAACTTGCTCTTCCACAGCCATGGGCTCATCCCATGGTTGATTCAAGATTGCGGCAACGCGAGCTCCTCGATCTAGTTGTGCTTTTGTTTTTGTATCCAAATCAGATGAAAATTGGGCAAAGGCAGCCAACTCGCGATACTGTGCGAGATCTAAACGCATCTTTCCGGCGACCTGTTTTATGGATTTGAGTTGCGCGGTAGAACCCACGCGTGAAACCGACAAGCCGACGTTAATAGCTGGCTTTACGCCGGAGTTAAACAAGTCTGTTTCCAGATAGATTTGCCCATCGGTAATAGAGATCACATTGGTTGGGATGTACGCAGACACGTCCGAAGCCTGTGTTTCGATAATTGGAAGTGCAGTAATTGAACCGCCTCCGTAGTCCTCGTTCAATCGACAGGCACGCTCAAGTAAACGGGAGTGAAGATAGAAGACGTCACCCGGGTATGCTTCGCGGCCGGATGGTCGGCGCAGTAGCAAAGAAATTTCACGATATGCCACGGCGTGTTTGGATAAATCGTCGTAGATCACCAAAACGTCTTTACCCTTATTCAAGAAATATTCACCAATCGCAACACCCGCATATGGTGCCAGGAACTGTGTTGATGCGGAGTCGGAAGCGGTGGCCGCAACAATAATGGTGTAGTCCATCGCGCCTGCTTTTTCTAATATGGCGGTAGTTTGTGCAACAAAACTTCTTTTCTGACCAATGGCGACATAGATGCAGATCACGTCCTGCCCTTTTTGGTTCATAATGGTCCCCAAACCAATGGAGGACTTCCCTGTTCCGCGGTCACCAATGATTAACTCGCGCTGACCACGACCAATTGGAATCATGGCATCTATCGCTTTAATACCGGTTTGCAAAGGAACAGAAACAGACTTTCGAGTAATCACACCCGGGGCAACTTTTTCTAACGCCTCGTATGATTTCACTTTGATTGGCGGCTTTCCATCAATCGCATTCCCAAGCGGATCAACCACTCGACCAATAATTTCTTCCGAGACGCCAATAGACAACAAACGACCGGTTGTGTAAACCACGTCACCCACACTAAGTTCACGATCATCGGTGAGTAACACGACACCAACGCTGTTTTCTTTTAGGTTGAGTGCGAGTCCATAGGTGTGTTGGCCGAGCAAAATGAGTTCACCAGACATTGCATCGTCGAGACCTGAAATAGTCGCAATACCGTCACCAAACGCGGTGATAGTTCCAACACTACGTTTTGTTGGTTCAAGTTTCGCCGTTGCAAGTTGTTGTTCCAGTGCCGAAAGAAATAATTGTGATTTCATATGTGCCTCAATTGTGCGAGTTTTCCAGCCAATGTTGCGTCGTACTGTGTTGAACCAACCATAATGCGAACACCCCCCAAAATACTTGGATTGAGTTTTTCTGTAAAAGAAGGTGTTCCAAACTTTGATTTCAGCAACGTAGAAACAACTGCCTTTTGGTCGGTGGAAAGTGGAATGACGGTCTCAACAATAATAGACTGCACCATATTAATTCCCTAGTTTCTAGATTCTAGTTTCTAGAATCTAGAAACTACATCGCTTTTACGAGTTCTTTTAAGCTTTTATCGATGAGTTCTGCATGCGCTTTTTTGTCTACACCTTTGCCAAGCAACTTCTCGGCGACGCTATAGACACCTTGAGCAAACTCCTTCTGCATTTCACGAATCATTGCACTTTTTTCTTCTTCCCAGTTCTTGAGCGCTTTTGCGCGTCCAGCTTGGATTTCTGCTTTTGATTCGCTCCCCAACTCTTTTTTGAGGGTTGTAGCTTGCTCTTTTGTCTTCTCGAGCAGTTTTGCCGCCTCTTTTTCCGCTTGTGCCTTTGTTTTAGTTTTGATTGTCTCAATTTCTTCGCGCTCTTTCAATGTTTCTGCCGCGGCTTTTTCTGCATCTGCAGTTTTCTTTGCGCGCGTGTCCAGAAGTTTAACGACAGGCTTATACAAAAAGTACACCAGCGCACCAAACACCACTCCGAAGTTCACCACTTGGAAGAGGATAAGGTTGAGTTTAATATCCATACATACTCCTTTTTTCTTTATGCGCGGTCACATTGTAGTGTCTACGGCGCTATTTTTATCGGTGTTATACAAACTTTTTTATACAAACTTCAGGATCAACGCAATAACGAGTGCATAGATAGCAATCGTTTCGCAAAAAGCGATACCGAGAATCATGTTGGTTTGAATTTTCGATGAAGCCTCCGGATTTCGACCAATTGCCGAAAGTCCTTGCGCAACCAAGAGACCAATACCAATACCCGGGCCAATTGCGCCCAAACCCATTGCCAAACCGACTGCGAGATCTTTCATATTCCTCCTATGATATATTCGCTCTTACTATTCTTTCGCTTAATGCTCCTCACCATGGCCGATTGTGGCCAAATTGAAGAACATAAGCGAAAGCATACTAAACACAAGCGCCTGGATGAATCCTACAAAGATCTCCAGACCATAGAATGGCATCGGAATTACCAATGGAATTAAAAACGTCATCACCGCGAGAAGGACTTCACCCGCAAAGATATTTCCGAACAAACGAAAAGCAAACGACAAAATTTTTGCGGCCTCCATGACAATTTCGAGTAAACCTACCACGAAATTGATTGGGTTGCTAAAGTTAATAAACTTCGTGAAATATCCAAGCTTCTGAAAAGATACGCCATAAATTTGGGTGAGTAAGACAGAAACAATGGCAAGGGCGAGCGTTGTGTTGAGATCTGCGGTTCCTGCACGAAGGTATGGAACGAACACAGGCTCTGGCTGAATTGGAGCACCAGCTTCTACAACTGTTCCCTCCGTTGTTTTTTCCACAACGCTCTCAACGGGTTCGGTAAATCCAATAGAACCAACTCCCGGCACCAATCCAAACCAGTTGTTCGCGATGATAAAGAAGAAAAATGCCATGATGATTGGAGTGAAGAGCGCAACTTTTTTGTCGGACTCAACAATACTGCGAACCATGTTGCAGAATGTTTCGACAATTAATTCGACAAGGGACTGGAAACGAGACGATTTACCAGTGTTTTTGACTGATCTTCCCGCTCCTATGAAAAATAGAATGAGAAGGACTGTAACAATGAGGCTCGTAAAAATAGAGTTGGTAATATGAAACCCTGCAATTGTGGCGATTGGTTCAGCCGAGATTGAGATGTGCAGACTAGCCATATGTTTCCTATAACTTTAGTATATACCGATATATCTCTTATATTATTGTGTTGTTTTGGATGTCTCTATCACTTCTACCCCAACATTGTATGAAATAAAATCAGGTTTCGCAAGGCGTTGCATTTGGAAAGATCGATTGATAAAATGGGGTTAAGTGACATTTCGCTTTGGGTTTATGCCGACATTGTCGGAAGGTTTTTGTTTTCCCATACGGTACAATGTTGGTTATGCAAATTTCTACTAGACCATCCACGCATATCTATCTTGTTCGGCACGCGCAAAAACGCAGTGATTTTGGTGATCCTGGGATAACAGCGTTAGGTCTGCAACAGGCACAAATAACCGGAACATATTTTACAAAAATCGGTGTGGATGCGGTTTGGTCTAGTCCACGTTTACGCACGAGAGAGACTGCTGCCTTTATTGCCCGTGAGACTAACTGTGAACTCGAGATTGATGAACGCATCACCGAGCGTGCAAATTGGGGAGATCTTAAAGGACAAACTTTTCCAGAGTTTGAATTGATGTGGGAGCGCGCAACGAAAGATCGTGACTGGCATCCTCCAATTGGCGACACCTCACGGCATGCGGGTATGCGGATGACGCGCGCTGTGTTTCATATGGCGCATCAGCAGAAACATCACGCGGTCTTGGTGACACATGCTGGAGCGATCTGCGATCTTTTAAGAAATCTTTTCTCATCCTCAACACTCGATGCGTTGATACCCAACTTTTCTATCGAAACTGATGCATTCATTCATGAATGTTCTATCACCGAGCTTATTGTAGACAGAGAAGCCAAACATATTGAGATCGTAAGTTTAGCGAGCACGGAACATTTACCAGATGAGCTGATGTAGATTAATAATGAATAATTAAAAGGATAAGGATGTTTTTATGTAGAGCCTCGACTCCGACCATCCCAATCCCCATCATCGTCTGGGCCATGTCCCCTCCAACTCGTATTTACTCCTATTTGTACCACTGATGGGTTACTTTGTGCTCGTTGTCGAAGTGATTCTTCAGATTGTTCCCTAATAAGTTCTAGGGCACTCTTGTCAGAGATTTGAGAAACGAGATTAAGAAAAGCATGTAAAAAACCGAATTGAGGATCGAGTTCTTTTTCCTGATATGCTTCAAAGATTGGTATGAATTGATCGAGTTCTCTTTGGGCAACCATTCCGTTATTCAAAAAGGGTTGAAGTTCTTTTTCTAGTAGTTTTTTATACGTATGAAGAGAACCATGATTTTTTTTCCACTCTGCATATTGGGAAGCATTTCTGATGATGGTGAGTACAAAAAGAGCTTGGTCTGTAAGTTCGGGTGGGGGTTTGGTATCCATTCTTATACTAATTGCCTCTCTCGCTATCGATGTTTTGGCTTGTAAGAGCGCTTGTTCTTTGGTCATATTACCGCTATCTTACCGCCAATACATACTTTAGACAATAAAGAAAAACATACAACTTATGGAGTTTGTCGCCAGCAACTGTCAATGAGTGGTATCATGCGGGAATGAATACAAGTATTCGCTCGTTTGTTGTGGAATCCGCGTATGCTGTGCTCGAAAGTTGTAATACCCCCGAGAAAGTGCAGACATACATCGATACCCGCATTACCTACGATCCATATCGGGAAGACAGAAGTGTTTTGCAAGTGATTAACGACGGTCGTGGTGAATGTTACAACGGCGCGCTATTTGGCGTTGCTTGTCTCATGGTTGCAGGATACAAAACATCAATTATTGAGCTTTATGCCCGAGGTGGCGACGAAGAACACATTCTTGCGGTCTACAAAAAAGGAAAGTATTACGGGTGTGTCGCGCAAAGCAAATATTTAGGATTGAAAAGCAGACGGCCAATGTACTCTTCGATTCGCGACCTAGCGATGAGCTATATGGAATACTATTTTGGGTATGACGGTAGATACTCACTCCAGTCTTACACCTCGCTGTTTTCTCTTGGGAAGTATCAGGGTCAATGGCTCAACGATTCTACCGCAGTTGTGCAGATCGGTAAGGATCTGCGAAACGCACGTCATCACAAACTTGCTAACACAGATGATCCGTATTACTACGTGTCGCCAGATAGATATTGGAAGGAAATACTGTACATCCCCTCAAACACCGCAATTCCCGAGCGGTATCTACAAGCCAAACCGCCATATGTTGATTTGACAGAACTTTCTAAAATGAAGTGATCCAAGGGTCGAGCTTGCGCCTATCGTCTCATTATGAGACGATCAGGGCATATGAATGAGACGATTGAGTTGATTCCCCGACAAAAAACGATCCTTGCGTTTCTGGCTCAATTCGAAAAACTTTCACGCGAGCAAATTGCGGAAAAACTAGAGATAATATATCCTGTATCTAAAGCAACACTTGCTAGAGATTTATCCGAGTTGTTGGAAAGGGGTCAAGTTGTTGCAGTCGGTAATGGTCCTGCTCGATTTTATCGATTAACTTTTCAACATCCGTTGTTAAAAACTATTGATCTCCACCAATATTTTGCGTTTGACGCGGATCAACGCCAAGGTGTAAAAACATCCTTTAATAATGGTCTTTTTGTGCACCTTCATGATCTCCTTTCAAAGGACGAACAATCAAAGTTCCAAAATATTTTTCGCTCATTTACTCAAGCAACTGAAAAAGTTGACGCAACGATTCGCCAACGAGAACTTGAACGTTTTGTCATAGAGCTTTCTTGGAAATCCTCCAAGATCGAAGGAAACACCTATACTTTACTCGAAACTGAGAGGTTGATCAAAGAAAATCAAGAGACACAAGGACACCCTAAGCAAGAAGCGGTGATGATTTTGAATCACAAAGATGCATTTCAAACAATAGTGAAAGATAGGCACGCTTTTCGAAAAATCAATCTCCGTTCCATTGTAGAACTTCACAATGTACTTACGAAAAACTTAAATATCGAGAGTGGTATTCGAAAACATGCTGTTGGAATCACTGGTACTACGTACAAACCCCTAGATAACGAATGGGAAATAAAAGAGGCATTAGAAAAACTTATTATTACGGTAAATTCTACAGCGTATCCGTTAGAAAAAGGTCTTATTATTGCTAGTATGATGGCGTACCTACAACCATTTGCTGATGGAAACAAACGCACAGCAAGAATGCTTGCCAACGCAGTACTGCTTGCACATGATTATTTTCCACTGTCCTATCGAAGCGTTGATGAAAATGAATATAAATTAGCACAAATTTTGTTTTATGAAACACATAATGTATATCATGTTAAGCGATTATTTTTAGAACAATATACGTTCGCATTGAGCACATACTTTATATAAATGTGTAAGAGTATCTTGCTGAAATTATAACGTTTCAATGTAGTTCAACACTTCTCGTAAATCCAACTTTGTAATATACATATCAGCAGTTTGAGCGATTGTTGAACGAAAAACGACTCCGCCAAAACCGATAAATTTTGCCACAACAGATTTCGTATCAAGATCGGTAGCTCCATCTCCAATCATAATTGCGTTTTGCAGTTGTTTGCCATACTGTTGAATAATTTTTGCCTTGCCGTGATTGTTCGACAACGGATGATCAAGATTTATCCCAACATACTCACCATGTTTATCAAACTCGATTTCATTCGTTATTACTTGCCCTGGCGGTATACCAAGATCATCAGCGAGCATTCCCACAGCTGGTTGAAAGTTCCCTGTGAGAATCCATATCTTATGACCAACGGCTTGGAGATGGCGAATGGTTTCATGGGTGCCGGGAACGACATGTTCGAGATAAGCCTGCCCCATTTTTTGTACGTCAGAATAACTTGGTCGAATGGTATTCATCTTGATTTCCATTGCTTCGCGCATTGAAAGTTGGCCATTCATAGCTTGTGCGGTCAGAGGCGCTAAATCAGCGTGTTTGTTTTTCAATTCCGCCAAAAAATCCAGACCCTCGATTGTCACGAGCGTACTGTCAACGTCAAAGATAATGTTATACATTTTCATACGTTTCATACGAATGTTCCTTTTTTCAACTAAATTTTTCAGAAATTACCAACAAAAAACCCTCCTATGGGGAGGGTGTGCGTCAAAAAAAGACTCCCTCCCCTAGGTAGATGAGGTGGAAGTGGAGACTATCTGCTGAAAGATGAACAATGTAATCATGAGAAGGATTGTAGCATAACTCTGTATCTTTTTCTTGACTCCCTATCGAGAGGGGTATACAGTAAAATCATGAAGCAATCGTCTGTCCTGTTCCCGCTTCTTTTATCGGCAATAGTCATTGCAACGTATGCAGTTCGTCGACCGCTTCAGGAAATTGGTTTCCTAATTGACCCGTATTACTTCGTTTTGTTTGCCCTACCAATTCTTTTAGTCCTTTTCAAAAAATTCTCTTTTGATGATTTTGGATTTAGGGTTGGCAAGCCTTTGGTGGGAATATTTTTTGTTTTTCTTTTACCGACAATCTTATTTTTCAGATGGTCTTTCATGGGTAAGCCTATGATGCCTTTTAATACTCTTCCCATTATGTTGCTTATAGGTTCTTTTGCCGAGGAATTTTTCTTTCGAGGATATTTGCAGGAAGATTTTAAGAAAAGGTTTGGCAGAAATCTTTGGATGAGTTTGGTATTATCCAATATCATTTTTGCTTCAGTTCACTTGGTCAAAGGGTACTCTTTGCCTGCTGTGGGTGTAATCGGTTTAATCGGAGCATATTTTGGGATTACTAAGGATAAGCAGGGAGGAAATTCTCTCTTTTATGCAATGTTCGCTCATGGTTTGTATAATCTTATAGCTGCTTTGGCAATATGAAGATTTTGATATGAAAATTTTGAAATGTATTGTTTTTTTCCCTTTGTTTGGTCTTACTTTCTTTTTCATCAGCTATTTTTTTGGCTTGCCCAATATAGCTTTTGCTGAAACAAAGCAACCAGGATTTGGCACCACTACTGGAATTATTCCCAAACTGCCAAAAACTGCCAATGATCCTATTTTGCAAAATGGTCATGTTTATCCTAACTGGGGTCCCCCTTGTCAAAGATATACCTATTCCACTGTTTATCAGGATAAAGAAGGTAGAGCTCCCGAGTATATGAAAATTTATTTCAATGGCAAAATGATTAATATGACTAAAACAAATCCCAATGACAGTGATTATAAAAAGGGTGTTCAATATGAATACAAATTTGTTCCAAATAAGTTAGGCTCTAATTTTTATTATTTTGAAGCCTCCAATGGAAAAGGTAAAACGCGAGATGCAATTATTGATTCTCCTGATAACGGACCGGTTCTTTTTGAATCGGCTTTTGATAAGAATGAGATTGCTTTAATTGATTCCTCTTCCGGTAAAGCTGTTTGTGGTAATAATTTATGTGAGCCTGGATTGGGAGAAACTAAACAAAATTGTCCAAAAGATTGTTCAGGGGGAAATTGATGAAAATTCTTACTGCCTTGATTGTAGTAATTATTATTTTGATTTTTGTAGTCCTTCCATTTTTCAAGCCAAAACAGATTCCTAATGTAGTGATAAACTCTAATAATCCAGCTAACCAGATTTGCCAAAAAATTAATCAGAATGGTGTTAAGTATTTATGTTTGGCTCTAGTGAATAAAGATGAAAAATATTGTCAGAATTTGGATAACGACCCTAAAAATATCTGTTTGGCTGCTTCTAAAGAAGATCATTCTTTTTGTCAGAATGTTGCCGGAGGCAACCGCCAATATTGTTATCAGAATTTAGTCGCCATTTCCGGAAACTCAACTTTTTGTGATACATTAAACAATCCCCAGGAAATGAGTACGTGCTATATCCACTTTATCAGTACAAATTACTATATCTCAAACCTGAAGGTTATCAGTAAGTCAATGTGTGACAAGGTCTTAAAAGACCAACCCGAGTATCAGTTATGTCTGGCAATGACAACTCAAAGTACGGCCCCTTGCAGCACGAATCGTGTCGATTGTCAGGCTCTTATCACAAAAGACTTAACACTATGTTCTAAATCCGCTTCAAAAACAGATGAGGGCGAATGTTATCACAATTTAGCAATGTTAAAAAAAGACAGTTCTATTTGTGAAAGAATCGAAAGTCTCGAAACGAAGGACGATTGTTACCGTGATTATAGCCGTTTGAGCAGGGACCAAACATTTTGTGACAAAATCTCAAACTCAAACCAAAAAGATCAGTGTTTTGCAAATATCGCGCTCAATATTTCTCAATGAAAGAGAGAAATACATGAGCGATACTCTTAGGAATCTTTATTTTACACTCTCGCACTTGCCGTTACGGACTTGCGGTCATTCCAAATTATTTGTCTCCTTTTAATGATGGTTACATACGGGTTTTTTCTGTATAATTTTAAAGTGCAATAACTATTTTCAATTAAGATATGCAATTTAAATATTAAAGGGAAAGATATATGAGTCAAGAAGTAGCGCAAACAACTAAAATAGCAATTTTCCGAAATAGAAAAATCCGTAAAACCATTCATAAAAATGAGTGGTGGTTTGTCATCGTTGATGTTGTGGCTGCTCTAGCTGATTCAGTTCAGCCAGATGGATATGTGAAAGATATGCGCAGACGTGATCCGGAACTTTCCAAAGGGTGGGGGCAAATTGCCACCCCCCTTTCAATTCAGACCTCAGGTGGTGTGCAAAAATTAAATTGTGCAAATACTGAAGGTATTTTTAGGATCATTCAATCAGTTCCTTCCCCAAAAGCAGAACCTTTTAAAAGATGGCTAGCAAAAGTTGGTTATGAAAGAGTGCAGGAGATAGAAGATCCGGAGTTAGCTCAAAAACGAGCTCGTACGCTTTATAAAGCAAAGGGGTATCCGCAGGATTGGATTGAAAGACGCATGCGTTCTATTGCTATCAGAGAAGAATTGACAGATGAGTGGCAAAAACATGGTGTAGAACTGGCAAAAGAGTACGAAATATTGACTGCTGAAATATCTAAAGCAACATTTGGTGTAACTCCATCTGAATATAAAAAGATAAAGGGCTTAAGAAGGGAAAATCTGCGTGATCACATGAGTGATTTGGAACTTTTGTTTTCCCAACTTGGTGAAGCTGCAACCGCAGAAATTACCAAAACAGAACACCCTCAAGGGTTTGAAAGAAATAAACAAGTTTCAAAGCGCGGAGGCAAAATTGCCGGAGATGCCAGATCTAATCTCGAGCGAGAAACAGGCAAAAAAGTAATAACCACACAAAATTACTTACCCAAGAAACAAAGTAAAAAACTATTAAAGAAATGATATGTCAAAAAAGAATAATATTCCAGTTTGCGGGTTGTGCGGTAAGAAAAAGAAACTGATAAAAACTGATTGTTGCAATAACTGGATTTGTGACGATGAAGATAACTATGTAATTTTTTCGTACGCCAGAAATAGTTGCTCCCGCAATCACCGACGGTTTACGCTTTGCGGTTACCATAAAACTGAAGATCATTCCGACAATTGGCAAAACTGCGAAAAATGTTTTGATTCATTTAAGCACGAGCTAGAAATGTATGTCTGGTATGGCACTAATGAGTATAACTTTACAGTACTGGAAAATCCTCCAGCTTATAAATCAACGTATTGCGCAAAGTGTGGCAACATTATCGTTCTTCCTGAAGGTGGTTATTCTAAATACATAAAATAAGAGCTATACATCGTATTAATACACATGGTCAATGTGATAGAATTCGTATATACTTCGGGTTGACGGCACATGAAATGTAAGATTATTGTGACCCCAATGGAAGTCGAATCCATCTTAATAGCTTGAAAAGCTACTGTCCTAACCGATAGACGATGGGGCCAAACTAGCAACTAGCTCTCTAACAATACTAGCAGCTAGATTGTGAGACCGGCGCGGATCGAACGCGCGACACAGAGCTTAAAAGGCTCCTGCTCTACCACTGAGCTACGGTCCCCAAACTAAGGCATCATTTTATCATGAAAACTCGATGTTTTGCAGGTGCGTGGTTACGCGATTGCCATCGATACCAATAACATCAACTTGAATCTCTTTATCAGGAAATTGCGTGCTAAGTGCCTGTACTATCAGTCGAAGTTTGTGAAGTTTTACCCGTCCAACTGCCTCTTCCGGCGACCCAAAATCAAGTGACGAACGTTGTTTGACCTCTACAAGAACAATGATATTCCCTTTTTCCATCACCAAATCTGCCTCTGCGAACTTAAAATGCAGATTACGGAAAAGCTCTTTGTATCCACGAGCTTGCAAATACATAGAGGCGAGTTGTTCGCCCTGCCTTCCCTGGTGCGTGTTCATTGGTTGGAAATTACTTTGTCTTTGATGCGGTTTTTACGGCGGTCTTTGGAGCTGTTTTTGCTGCAGCTTTGGCTGCTTTCGTTCTCGGCGCGCCTTTTGTTGAGGCTGTTTTTGGTGCTACAACAGGAGCAACCGTTGTAGCATTCTCAAACGACTCTTTCACTTTTGTGGCACCGCGCCCAACTCGTCCTCGTAAATAGTTCAGTTTGGCCCTGCGAACATCACCTTTACGCTTTAACTCAAGCTTAATAACATACGGAGACTGCAAAGGAAAAATGCGCTCAAC
>CAYILC010000007.1:0-19041 GCA_964364145.1 uncultured Pseudomonadales bacterium | reverse complement strand
ACCCAGAGGAAACTGCTTCATACCAATTTGTGAGGAAATTCTTCTTCTATGCGTCAACATTTTTGGATACTTTATGAACTCAATAACGCTGAAGCTTCATAAACTACATATGGAAAAACTCTTCTAATGTTCTGTGCATAGACGTTGTGTACTCTTGAATTTCGTCTAAACGTGACTTGTCCTCATCCGATAAACTCTCTTTAATACTTGCCATGTACTTCAAATGTAACTCAATAGCGTCTACCAATGATTGTACATCGGCCTCACTTCTATTTCCAACAGTTGAAGAGCGCATAAACTCGTTAGAAGCAGATCCTAAATATGCCTCGGCCTTTGACAGTGTTGTTATTGCCAACGACGTTTCCCCCCCTCGCAACAAGGTGTCCGTGGCTTCCAAACGTTCTCGCGCGTACTCAATCTGTAGTCGCATATGCAAAGAAGGATCCTTCGTCAATAGAAGTCGGATACGTTCCCTCATGACAAAAAAGAGATACAACGGATGACCAGGAACCATTTGACCCTTCATCATCTTGGTAAAAGGATGTTGGAGGCGTGTTACGGGAAGAACAGTAAAGTTTGCATTCAAAGTTGAGTTTCCGGAGGCAAAAAATGATAAGAACAGGATGAACAAGCCAAAACCTAGGCCAACAATAGAGGCCAAAACATAACGTAATGATAGTGGCGGATGCGGATTATTGAACACCATACACAAGCAGTACCATGCCCCACAATGCGTGGGACAACGTCACGGCAAAAATACTCCGTGTTCGTAAAAATAGAATAGCTTGTCCGATTGCAAAAATTCCAAGGATTGCGAGTTGAGAAAATGTTACACCATTCCATCCGCTTAACAGTATGCGGAGCGGAGCATGGAACATCACAAACACCACCATTGCTCCAATGACCGATGCCACTTCCGGAAGTCGATATTCATCCTTTAGCGCATTCATGATATATCCAAAGAAAAAGAGACTTTCCCACCACGCCGTCATGATTGCGAGGAAAAATTGATACCAAAATGCCGATGAAGAAAAAAGAGGGATCGGCTCAATGTGTACGCCGTGCATAAGAGAGCGAAGCACGCCGACAAAACCATAGAGGCCACCAATGAACAATCCAAAATACATACCGCACCAAAAGTTTTTTGAGGACAATCCTAGTTTATTTTGCCCCCCAGCCACTCGTCGTGCATATAAAAATGCCGGACCACCAAAAACAATCGCCTTCACAATTACTTCATCAACCCACTCTGGGAAATGAAAAAATGTTCTATACAATGCCCAAAGAATAAAGAGACCGACGATCTGTAAGAACAACGGGATCACCGGGAGATTGGACAGACGCGGGAAAGACATTGACAGAGATGTTGCTTTATGACCTGAATGCTTTGATGACCGTTTCAAAAGTATTCCCCCGAGAGTTCGAGTAAGCGATACCAATATCGTAGAGGGAAAAGAGCAAAAAATCAATCTTACTCGTTCTTTAACACACGTAAAACCTTCTGCATTGTTTCCTCTTTATTTGAGGAGTACGTATCGATAACAAGATCGTAAAGATTTGGTCGCCAAAAATCGATTGAGTCGGTCTTTTTTACTTTTCCAGATTTTACAACCCATTCATTCCATTCTGCTTTATACAATCGGGACCATTTTGCTAAGTTTGCGATATATCGATCATGCATATTTTTCTTTGCGTGTTCTACTGTTACCTGATCTCGATTTACCACGCGATCAATGCGCACCGCGTCATCACTGCAACAAATAAGTACTTTAAGAACATCTTTGACTTCTTGAGCCAAAAAACCAGAAAGCCAGGACTCGAGAATCCATTTTTCTTCATGGAGAAGTTTTTCTCTCATTCCCATATCAACTTGGTTATCAAAGGCATCATCGTAATGTCCTGCATCGTGATGAATCCCCGCTTCCGGCCGAAAGATTCCTTTTTCTATGGCATACGCGCGCATAAACTCACCACCGGAAAACCCTTGCCATCCTTCAGATTCGAGATGTGTGCGAAGAAGTTTTAACAGCGTTGTAGAACCACTTCCGGGCAATCCGGAAATTGTTACGTTGCGATATTTCATACAGAATCCTCTCTCTTTTGGTAGAATACATTCTATCTATATGTTTCTATTACGCAAGTTTCGTGCATTTTTCTATCGCTCTTCTTTGAGTTTTTCTGCGTTGTCGCGCCGAAAAAGATTACAAAAATCTTTTCTTTTAAGTGTTGCACAGCGTTTTAAACAGCCTTCAAAACAAACTTTTCGACAAAAACTCGAGGGAGTTGTTCCGTGGATAAAAAATCATCCAAAGATAAGTGTTGCCCTTGGCCTTGGAATAGCTTTTTTCATTTTTCTCATCATCATATTACGCGACATTCCTTCCCCGACAAAACTCAAAGATCTTCAAGCATATGCTGTCAGTACCAAAATTTTTGATAAAAATGGCGAACTTTTGTACGAAATCTATAATGAAGAAAACCGCACACCGGTAAAAATAAGTGATCTGCCGGCATATGTGTACCAATCCTCTATCGCCATAGAAGATAAAGGATTTTACTCTCATTTTGGATTCGATTTTTTTGGCATGGTGCGTGCTGTAAAAAATATCGTGTTCTCCCAACAACTGCAAGGCGGATCAACCATTACCCAACAATTGGTAAAAACAGCGCTTCTTACGCGCGAACGAACAGTCACGCGCAAAATAAAAGAAGCAGTACTGACAATCGCAGTGGAGATTATGTACTCCAAAAACGACATTTTAGAGATGTACTTAAACCACATTCCCTACGGCGGAACTTCCTGGGGCATTGAAGCCGCGGCAAAAACATACTTTGGAAAAAGCGCGAAAGATATATCTTTGGGCGAAGCGGCGTTGTTGGCAGGACTGCCACAAGCTCCCTCGCGGTATTCCCCATTCGGTATTAATCCCGATTTGGCAATTGCGCGACAGCGTGAAGTACTGCGAAGAATGGTCGAAGACAAATACATTACACAGCAACAAGCCGACGCGGCAGAGGCTCAACCGCTTCAATACGTAGAAAATAAAGTGAACATTCAAGCACCACATTTTGTGTTTTATGTTCGCGATTTGCTCGAGCAAAAATACGGTCAGGATGTCGTACAACGCGGCGGATTGCGTGTCTATACAACACTTGACGCAAACCTGCAAAACGATGCACAAGCTTCTTTATCAGCGCAGATAAATAAACTAAAAGGGTATCGTGTTGGCAACGGCGCAGCAATGGTAACGAAACCAAACACCGGTGAAATCCTGGTGATGATCGGTTCACGTGACTTCTACGATGCCACACATGATGGTCAAGTGAACGTCACACAACGTTTACGACAACCGGGAAGTTCGATTAAACCGTTGAATGTTGTTACCGGGTTTCAACTCAAAAAACTCACGCCTGCCAGTATGATCTTGGATATTCCAACATGCTTCTTGGTTGGGGGGCAAAAACAGTATTGCCCTAAAAACTATGATGGTGCCTTTCATGGACCAGTTCAAACAAGGTTTTTTCTTGGAAACTCCTATAACATTCCAGAAGTAAAGGTTCTTGCCCAAAACACATTAGAGAGTTTTATTGCAACAGCTTCGGCCATGGGTATCACCTCATGGAAGGATCCGTCAAACTACGGACTGTCACTCACGCTCGGAGGAGGAGAGGTCACCATGTCTGATATGACTGTGGCGTTTGGCACCTTGGCAAATGAAGGGCTAAAAGTTCCGCTACACGCAATTTTGCGCGTAGAAGATCAGGAAGGAAAAATTTTAGATCAATACGATCCAGATCGCACTGCTGATATTGTGAGTCAGCTCACAGAAAACACACAAACGAAAGGTTTTGAGGAAGTGACGCGCATTCTCGATCGTGAGCCAACGTATCTCGTATCGCATATCTTGCTGGACAACAGCGCGCGCGTTGGTGCGTTTGGTCCGAGTTCTAAACTTGTGATTCCTAACCAGGCAGTGAGCGCAAAAACCGGTACAACAAATGATCTTCGCGATAACTGGACAATTGGGTACACACCAGAATACTTAACTGTAGTCTGGGTTGGAAACAATGACAACACGCCAATGAATCAGGCACTTGTTTCCGGTGTAACAGGAGCCGCACCAATTTGGAACGATATTATGAGCCGAGTTCTGAAAGGCCGTAAAGCAGTTTGGCCGGAGAAACCAATAAAAGTTATCGACAAAGAAATCTGCTCTGTTTCTGGCTTGTTGCCTAATCCTGAAGCACCGTGTTCAACTCGCCTTGAATATTTTTGGCAGGGCACCGAACCTACCGAGCTTGATGTTGTGCCCAAAGATATTTGGGTGGTAAATACAACCGGACTCCCCTTCAAAGAGGGTGACTCAACCGACGGGCTTATCCTCCAAAAACATCAGCTATTATCCGACCCATTCATAAAAGACTATTGTGCAGATTGCTCACGACCATTAGACGAAAAAGGTCAGCCGCAGTACGAACAGTATCAGATTGATATGCAAAGCTATTATGCCCAATATGATCAACGAAAACCGTAACCTAAAAATCTCCTCGTTGGTTTTACTAGCAATAGGAGGATTCCTTTTGGTGATCGGCATACGATTGGTTATACAACGCCAAAATGCTCCCCTGCTTCTTCCGGTCAATCAGGAATGGCTTTCGTCTTTTACGTCGGGAGCATTATCAACGGCAGTACTGCCATCACCAATCGCGACGCAACAAGCGCCGAAAATTGTATACGGCTTTTTGCCCTACTGGACAGTAAAGGATGTACCAACGCACTCCCAACTCACTCATCTTGGGTATTTTGCCTTACCAATTGACAAGAATGGCAAGTTTATTACCACCGAGGGGGATGGCGCGATGGGATGGCGCTCATACTCATCACCAACAGTGGATCAAATACGAACACAAGCCCAACAACGCAACCAAAAATTTGAGGTCGTTATTACCATGATGGACGCCGATGAGATTAGCGCGTTCTTACTGAATCCATCAGCACAGGAAACGTTTTTCACGCAAATAAAAACACTTATTGCAAGCCAACCCATCGACGGCATCAACATTGATATTGAGTATGCTGGTGAAGTCGACGATACTCTGCGCACCGCCTATACCACGTTTATTAAAAATCTCTCTATACGCACAAAGCGCCTCTCTCCTTCGATTCATCTTTCGATTGATGTGTTTGCAGATAGTGCGCTCAAACCGCGTATTTGGGATATTCCCGCGCTCGCTCCCCACCTCGATCATATCGTGATCATGGCCTACGATTTTTATCGCAGTTCTTCCCCACAAGCCGGACCAGTTGCGCCAATTTTTGGGAGTGATACCAACCGATGGGATATTGATATTGCCAAAACACTCAAACCATTTTTAGACAAGGTTCCTGCGGATAAACTTCTTCTAGGTATTCCGTTTTACGGCTATGAGTGGAGAACCGCCGGCGAAGGACCAAACGCTTCTACTTATCCTAAAAGCGGTGGTCTAGCAACATATAAACGCGTGCAGGCGCTTTTACAAAAAGACCACACAATCAAAGAACAATGGGATCGCGATGCGCTATCTCCGTATATTCTCTACAAAAAACAAGGTCATTCGTATGTCATCTATTATGAAAACTCTCGTTCTTTATCGTACAAGTTGGATTTAGTAAACGAGTTGGGTATGGGCGGAATTGCGATTTGGGCACTGGGATATGAAGGGAATGCGCCGGAACTTTGGACGGTGATTCAGCAGAAGTTACTCACCGGATATGAGTAAATATTCTACTGATGGAAATGATAGAAAAAAACATCGATAGTTCATGCAATATGTGCTGATTGCCGATTGCAGGTTTCTTACACTCAGCTTACAATCGCGCCATGGCGCGGAAAAAAAGAACACGACGTGTGAGTCAATCATTTCAATCACTCTTTGTTAGTGTTCTTATTGCAGGATGTAAAACACTCGGAAAACCCCTCTACTACTTTTCGATTTCTTTGCTTATCCTCGCGCCATTTTTGGTTCTCTTTGTCGCGGTTCCAAGTTTGAGCATCTGGATTTTCTCTGGTATCCGCCACGGTATTGGTGTTTTGTGTACAACGGCTGGCATTGTTCTTGCCCAACGTGGATTTACGGTCGCGACAATCTTTGCAGTTTTTCTTGCGGTGTCATCCACAGTATTTTATTTTCTTATTCTGCGCGATCTCCCTTCCCCGCGTGAACTCGTTACAAGAAAACAGATCGTTACAACGAAGATCTATGATCGCAATGGAATCCTTCTCTATAAAATCTACAAAGACGAAAATCGAACGTTGGTACCACTATCCGCAGTTCCAGATTCTCTCAAGTCTGCGACCATATCTATTGAGGACCGTTCCTTCTACCAGCACGGCGGTTTCTCTCTCTCGGGCATTATTCGCTCGGTTTTAGCGAACATTCAAGGGAAAAAAGTGCAAGGGGGATCTACCATTACTCAACAACTTGTAAAAAATACCCTACTTACACCAGAGAAAACAGTTCGTCGGAAAATTCGCGAGATTATTTTATCGGTCATGGTTGAGGCGTCATTAAAGAAAGACGAAATTTTGGAGATGTACTTTAATGAAGTGTCGTTTGGTGGTTCGGTATATGGTGTGGAAGAAGCAAGTCGACGGTATTTTAACAAAAGTGTTCGTGATCTCACTTTGGCTGAAAGCGCATATTTAGCGGGTCTCCCACAGGCACCAAGCGCGTACTCGCCATTCGGCCCAACGCCAGAGCTTGGGTTCCAACGCCAGCATCAAGTTCTGCAACGCATGGTTGAAGACAAATACATTACACAAGAACAAGCCGACTCCGCAAAAGAAGAAAAGTTACTCTTCCAACCAGACTTGAATGATATTCACGCACCGCATTTTGTGATGTATGTGCGTGATCTCTTGGCTAAACAGTACGGAGAAGATGTTCTTGCCCAGGGTGGTCTCGATGTTATTACGACATTGGACTATAGTGTTCAACAACTTGCTCAACAGGCTGTGGAGAAAGAGTTGCAGCGATTACAACGGATGCATGTGACGAATGCGGCTGTGTTAGTAACCACTCCACAGACCGGCGAGATCTTGGCGATGGTTGGGAGCAGAGATTATTTTGATGTTCAGCACGACGGCCAAGTCAATGTAACTCTGCGCCCAAGACAGCCTGGTAGTTCGATCAAACCACTCACCTACTCGGTCGCGTTTCAGAAAGGTATGACACCAGCCACGATAATCGATGACGCTCCAATTACTTTTCACCTGAACGGTTCAACACCGTACTCGCCTCGAAACTACGATGGGAATTACCATGGGAGAGTGACCGCAAGGACTGCGCTGGCAAACTCATACAACATCCCCGCAGTAAAAACCCTTGCTTCTGTGGGTATTCCGGCAATGGTGCAACAGGGTCGGGCAATGGGCATCACTACCTGGGATGACGCGGCCGCTTCGCGGTTTGGCCTTTCGCTTACACTTGGTGGCGGTGAAATCACGATGATAGATATGGCAAAACTCTATGGAACTTTTCCGAACAATGGAATGACCGTCGGCATAAACCCCATTCTCTCGGTGAAAAACTACAAAGGCGACACACTCTACACCAATCCATGCACGCACGAAGTGACACCATGCAAAGGGGTTCGAACATTGGATCCGCGCATTGCATATCAAATCACCAACATTTTATCCGATAACGCGGCTCGATCCTCGGCATTTGGTTTTAACTCCGTGCTCAATATCCCTAAGCAACAGGTTGCGGTCAAAACCGGAACAACAAACAGCTTGCGCGATAACTGGACCTTTGGATATACAAATACTCGACTGGTCTCCACGTGGGTTGGGAACAACGACAATACACCGATGAGCGCGGTGGCCTCCGGTATTACCGGTGCCTCTCCAATCTGGAATACCGTTATGCGCGGACTGCTAGAAGGCCAGGAATCAAACCGCTTCGCTTCGCCATCTGGTTTGTTAAAACTCCAAGTGTGTTCCTCAACCGGAACGCTTGCGTGCAAAGCCTGTCCGTTACAAAAAGTGGAGTACTTTATTCCCGGTACCGAACCAAAACAGGCCTGCACAGATGAAATGTTTACGCCTAAAACAGAAGATCAACAAGGACAAACAGGGGCGCTTCCTCGGAACAGTATTCTAAACGGAGCATTTATTCAGGCACGATAAGTTTTCTGATGCAGCTGAATACTTCTGGAAAGTGCTCCGAGACGACGATAGAATATCTTATTCAGAACAAAAAACATTATGAGGAGTCTCGCGAGCGAGTAATAGTAACGAGCGTCACTTTCCCGAAGTATTCAGCTCATTTCACCTCCAAAAATAGTATCCAAACAGCAGGCTGAGTAACAATATCAAGATAGTGAGCCATCGACCCCTTTTTGTTCGCTCCTCTGGAGGCATCATCCGTCGAGATCGATGTTTCTTTGCTTCCCCCCTAGCATCTTTATCACTTTTCCGAGAGGAATGATTGTCTTTTTCTTTCATAGAATTCATTGTACTGCGGAGCTCGCGTATTATGTGAAACCAAGCTCGCGCGCTTTGTTCACGATAAGGTCAACAACCTGTTCTATTGTCAAATTTGTGGTATCCAACACCCAGGCTCCCTCAACAATACGCAGTGGATCCACGGTGCGTTCTAGGTCGCGTTTATCACGTTTCTCTATGTCGGCATAGACTTTTTCAAACATAACCTCTTTTTTCTCATACTCCGGCATCTCTCGGGTATTTTTCTGCTTCTCTAACTCCTCTTTATATCGGCGCTTTGCGCGCACGTCAATTGAAGCGGTCAAATAGATTTTGATCTGTGCATTTGGTAAAACGCGGTAGGTAATGTCTCTACCTTCCATAATCACGTCTGATGTAGCTGCCAATGCTTGTTGTTTTTTCACAAGTTCTTGTCGAACCTTTGCATGCTGTGCAACAACAGATGAGCCTTCCGTTCCTACAGGCCCACGAATTTCCCAGGAAACATCTTTTCCATTGAGTATGACCGTTATCAACCGACCATCGATCTCTTGACCTGCAGGTTTATGCAAGATCATTTCGGACTCGGAAACAAGCTTTGCAAGGTTGTCTTCGTCGTCCCAACGTATCCCATGCTCTTTTGCAAGAAGCGCTGTGGCGCGATACATCGCACCTGTATCGACATACAGAAGACCCAAACGTTCGGCTGCCAATCGGGCAACGGTACCTTTTCCGGCCGCAATAAGACCATCGATGGCAATTTGAAATGGCATAGAATGTTCCCGCACTACCCTACCCGCTCCAGTTATTGGCTGTTCGGCTACTATCTGTCTATCGGTTATTTTCTTTTCGATTTTTTGGATGCTCGAACTCCTGGCCTGCAAGATTCACAACTTCCGGAAAGACCAACTAATCCCACCACAACCAACACCACCGGCCAGAATTTCCAAACTATTGCCGGCAAAACACCAATATTAATAGCCATCACTATTGCACCAACAAAAATTAACGTCAGCGGCCAAAAAAGCTTATGATTATATCCACAGTCCCCGCACATAGATCCTCCTTTGCCCTCTCGTATATATGTATGTATTGATATTGGGCAGCATTCATTCACAGTGTATCGTAGATTCTTCAGGTATACAACTGGTTGGCCGCTATGTGTTTTGGTAGACTATATCGTTTCTGATGATAAAATACATCTGTGAAATCAATCCCCAAGACAATAAAACTGTTAAGCATAATATTCTTGTTAATATTCTGTGCATATAATGGAGTGCAACAGTATATCATTTTGTTTTTTTCTTCTTTTGGAGCCTCACAACTTGGATTTTACTCTTTAATCCTGATATATATCAGCTTTGCGATATGCAATCCTTTTACTGTCATTCTTATATCAAAAATAGGTGTAAAAAAGTCAATACAGATTGCAATCATATGTTATTCCCTATTCATACTTTCTTTAATAACGCGATCCATGTATGTTGTTTATGCTTCTTCCACTTTACTGGGAGCGGCGGCTGCACTCCTTTGGACAAGCCAGGGGAGTTATCTTGTTCGCGTTACAAAAAAAGATTCTTTGGGTATCAGCTCTGGATATTTTACAACCTTTTTATTTTTGGGTTCAACTATTGGTATATTATTTTCAGGATTTATTATCCAGCAAACATCGTATACAGTCTTGTTCCTCTTGGCTTCAATTATTCCAATTTTTGGTCTCATTCTTTCATCCAAACTGAAAGAATTCACTAATATACAGTCAACAAATCATCTTCAGGATATAAAAAAAGCGATAACCAGTCCCACCGCTCTACGACTTTCAACAATTTGGTTTTCTGTGAGCTTTACGCTAGGACTGGCGATTGGATTTATTCCTATAGAGATAAAAGACAAACTTGGAGTACGTTTTGTAGGATTAACGTCAATTTTTTACTTGCTTCCTATTTTTCTCTCGTTTTATTGGGGGAAACTATCTGATGAAAAAGGGAGAAAGATTGTTATTATTGCATCATTTGTAGTCAATGGAATCGGGCTTCTTCTACTTTTTCTTTTTCACTCATCACTATCACTTATCATAGGAATGTTTTTACTTGCTCTAAGTTCTTCCATGCTTATTCCAACAATTTCTTCTCTCGTTGGTGACATTTCAACAAAACATACTCTTGAATATCTCGTTGGTTTATTCTTAATGGTTCAAAGTCTGGGGACAATTTCTGCTCTGATCATATCTGCATTTGTGCATTCCGAGATTCTTTATCTTATTTCGTTTATTATCCTCACACTGATCAGCCTTATTCTGCTACCAATGATAAAACTTAAAGTTGAAGAAATTAAACATAAAATTTCTGAAGAGATGGGGCCTGTACACTTTTTGGATGAATAAGGAATAACAATGATAAACCCTAAAAATCAGACAACAGACACTATTATTGAGTCTCTTTTGAGCAACACAAGCAGCCAGTATACAGAATCCGCACACGCCGAGATTTTCCTCCGACTTATGAACACGATGAAAGAGTTTAACGAGAAAACTGAAAAAATAGAAAAAGTGATGCTCTGTCTCGCGGTTGCTCAGGTGGTGCTTGCTCTCACGCAAATTATTGTTGCGGTGCGATAGTAAAACTAGCCCCCGATCTAAATACTTATAGGTCTATTCTTATCAATTTTTCTATGGTACCTTGCTTATATCAGCACAAAAAACAAAGGAGGTTTTATGCAATTGGGAGTTACGCTTGATGATCTCCCCATTCTGTTTGTATGTCTTATAGTCGCCATAGGAGGGTTGGCTTTTGCCATTGCTTTCTATACAGATCATTTAGAAAACAAGAAAAAATTTCAAAACACTCGTTCTCAAAAAACTTCCTAATAAGGAGCTTCCATGACTCTCGGTCTCACAATTAATGATTTGCCCGTCCTCGTTTTTTATCTTATTGGCGCAATCTTTGGACTCATCATTATTATTTCTGTTCATGATTGGCACAAATATGAGCGGAAAAACGGGCATTCTTAGTATCGATAATGCTCTGCCTTAAACGGCCCAGTCTGCGAAACATTCAAGTACTTTGCCTGCTCTTTACTCAATTTCGTCAACTTCCCGCCAAGTTGTCCGATATGCAGCGCCGCTACTTTTTCGTCTAAATGTTTTGGCAATCGATAGACGCCAACATCATATTTTTTTGTAAACAACTCGATCTGCGCCAGCACCTGATTAGTAAACGAGTTCGACATCACAAACGACGGATGGCCAGTGCCGCACCCAAGATTGACCAATCGCCCCTCAGCCAAAACAATAATGCGGTGACCATCGGGAAAAGTATACAGGTCTACCTGTGGCTTAATCTCCTCTTTTTTGATTTTTGGGAATGTGTTGAGCTTATCCATCGCAATCTCGTCATCAAAATGGCCAATGTTGCAAACAATTGCGGTGTCCTTCATCTTTTTCATATGATCAATGGTCACGATGTCTTTGCAGCCCGTCGCTGTCACAAAAAGGTCGGCTATCGGAGCGGCGTGTTCCATCGTCACAACTTGATATCCCTCCATCAAGGCCTGCAATGCGCAGATGGGATCGATTTCTGTGATAAGAACTCGGCAACCAAATGCTCGCAATGACTGCGCGCTTCCCTTGCCAACGTCACCATACCCTGCAACAACTGCAATCTTTCCTGCCAACATGATATCCGTAGCACGCTTGATGCCATCGGCCAAGGATTCTCTACAGCCATAGAGATTATCGAACTTCGATTTTGTTACACTATCATTCACGTTGATGGCTGGCACCTTCAGTTTGCCACGCTCAAACATCTGATAGAGCTTGTGCACGCCTGTTGTGGTTTCCTCGGAAATTCCTTTCAAATCTTTGAGAAGTTCGGGGTGTTTTTCATGAACCCAATAGGTGAGATCGCCACCGTCGTCTACGATTAAGTTTGGCCCTTTGCCACCTTTAAACTTCAGCGTTTGCTCTGTACACCACCAGTACTCTTTCTCGGTCTCGCCCTTCCAAGCAAACACCGGCGTTCCTGCCTTTGCGATAGCGGCTGCTGCGTGATCTTGCGTGGAGAAAATGTTGCACGACGCCCAGCGCACCTCTGCGCCCAAGGCCTGCAGTGTTTCAATCAAAACCGCGGTTTGAATCGTCATGTGAAGCGACCCGGCAATGCGCGCGCCCTTCAATGGTTTTACCTTGCCAAACTCTTTGCGCAAACTCATAAGGCCGGGCATCTCTTTTTCTGCCAAGGTAATCTCCATACGGCCCCACTTGGCGAGTGAAAGATCTTTGACTTTGTAGTCGATAGTTGGCATGCGGCTCCTTTGTGTTGATTTATGCGATAGTGCGGATATTTTCTCTATTGAGATCGCTATAAGGATATCTCGTCTTTGAAATTTTGCAAATAGCGTTTTTGAAATTGTCCCAGTGTGTACATATGCGCCACAGTCCCATAGTTCTCCACCGCATATGCAGCAGCAAGAGAACCCATTTGACCGGACGATTGTAGGTCTTTACCGCGAAGATAGCCCGCAAGAAATCCCGCGCGATATGCATCACCGGCACCGGTCGGGTCAACAACAGAAGAAACTTTGGCAACACCAATCTCAATAGTTTCTGTTTTCGTCTCAATTCGAGAACCTTTGCCTCCCAACGTGGTAATTAAGACTGGAACCATCTTCAGCAACTCTGCATGGGAACATTCTAGCTTCTTTTCCATAAGGGCAATCTCATAATCGTTGCCTATGAGAATCTTGGCGTGTATTATTCCATGTTTAAGTTCCTCAACAGAAAACGTTTCTATCTGAAATGCCGGGTCAAAGAGATATGGCATCTTGAGCCTGATCGCGTCTTCCACATATCTCATCATTGCCTTCGGTGCGGTGGGGGCAATGACGATGAATTGTGCCGGAAGTGCTTTTGATATATCAAGTTCATGCGCAAAACTGCTTGGCCCCAAGTAAAACGAACCAATTTGGTTGTCATCCTTATCTGTAATCACGGTGTATGTACTTGTTGGAAGATCTTTTCGGATAACAATCGTTGATGTATCGATCTTGTGTTTTTCCAAAAACTTCTTGTACGGACCAAAATCATTTCCGGCAATAGAGACCAATATCGGATTCATTCCCAGCAACTTGAGTGAATAGGTCATATTTCCCCCAACACCCCCGAAGTTTCGTTTCATTGTCTCCACTAAAAAGCTTAATGAAATTTGATGCAGTTTATCCGGCATAATCCGATCCGCAAACCGACCAGGAAAGTCCATGATAACGTCCACGCCTAACGACCCGGTCACAATAATGCGCGAGCTTATGAGAGGGTTCATAACGCGAGTTTTTCTTTCGTGAGCAAGCCGGTTTTTGCCCCAAGATGTCCAACCACAAATGCCGCATTCTTCCCGCCAATTTCTATAGATTGTTCAATGTTCTTGTTCATCAATAGTCCTGCAACAACGCCGCTTGCGAAGGCATCTCCGGCGCCAGTTTCTTGAACAACCGCAACAGGAATACCATCGTACCAATGACAACCTCCATCAACACAATATCGTCCGCCATTCTTGCCATCGGTAGCAACCGAGATTTTTGGTCCAACAAAGCACCAATCGCTTTTCCAAACTGTTTCGTCGGCCAAATCCATGTTCCCAAGTTGTGCCATCTCCTTCCTATTCACAAACAAGATTTCCACCACATCCCATGCCGGTTTCAACTGACCAGAAACCATTTGATCGATCTCCCAATTTCCAGGGTTCCAGCTCAACTTGATGTGTTTTTGAGCGCAAACATCAAAGATATGCGCAATGAGCTCAAGATTCCCAATGGAAGAGAGATGAATCCACTTTGTTTCAATGGCATCAAGATCAAGATCATTCACTGTGAGCATACCGGCCGCTCCACGGTGTACCAGTGCGGTGCGTGCGCCATCTTGCGAAATGAGCAATCCGGAAATACCGGTTTCCTCGTTGGACTCCTTCACCATGTGCGAGATATCAACGCCTTCGCGCTGAAGTTCTTGTAACACCACTGCGCCACCAATATCTTGTCCAATCTCGGCAATACAGGCTGTTTGTAGACCAAGTCGTGCAAACCCCACCGCGGTGTTAGTGGCCGCTCCACCAGAGGAAATCATAGATTTCTCCACCTCGATTTTTTCGTTAAATCGTTCACATAACACCACTCCGCCATCTTTTTCTACCAATTGAAAATGCGATGATTGAAAAAATACATCTAAAATAGCAGAACCAATAGAGACAACGTCAAATTTCAATAAGTTCATTGATTCCTTTCGACAAGTTCCTCGTCAAATGCCCAAACCGCAGAAAACGCTTCCTCTGGAGTCGTGACAATCCGAAGCACGTCAAACTCGTTTCCACGCATCATCATGTTTTTTTTAATTACATTCAAAATCTCGTGCCAAAAATCTCCAAAAAGAATAAACGGCTTGTGATGACCAAAATACAGTCGCGCCAACACCCAAGCCGTTCCAAACTCGGAAATCGTCCCTGTTCCACCATTAAAAATAATGAAAAGATCGGAGTGTTCCATCAATTTGTGCATACGTTCGATATAGTTGTGTGTCACAATCTCGGTATCTGGAATGTTGCCAACGTATCGCCCTTCAAAGCCTGGTGCATCCTTGGGATAAAACACCACCGAAAGCGTCTCGCCCCCAACCGATTGCGCTCCTTTGGTTGCCGCGTCCATAACACCAGGACCACCGCCGTCGACAATCGTTAAGCCTTGTTTTGCAAGAAGCGCCGCGGTGTCGAATGCGGCTTTATATAACGGCGAGGTTGGTTCTGCATCTGCATACCCAAAAAATGCAACATTACGAATACGCCTCGTTAGCTGATATCGGGCTTCGGAAGAAGTTTGTGAGCTATCGTGAACAACCGTTCGCCTCTGTCGACGATCTGGAACTGTTGGCGTAGTGTGTATCGGATCTGCCATACTCTTAGTATAGAAGCTCTTGGAATGATTCCGCAATATTTTGTGATGACCAAAGATCGTGCCCAATAGCGGCGCGTGTCGCACCTGCTTCTTTACACAATTTCCAAGTTATTGGTGTGATTCCCCCGTCAGCAAAAAGTTCACAGGTTGGGTTGAGTGTTTTCAGCCGTTCTGCTGATTGTTTAATTTTTTCGAGTGCTGATTGTTGAAAGTCTTGATCTTGGTATCCAGTTTTTACACTCATCACTTGAAGAATATCAAGTTGTTTGAGTATGTCATCTACTATTTCATTTTCTGGCGTATAGAGGTCCAATGACAACCCAACCTTCCACCCAAAACTCTTCACATGATCGATAAAATCTTTTTGGGAGGGCATGTGCTCAATTTGCGCAATGATTGCGCGCAGATTTGGCACAGATTGGCACTCCACAATGTCGTTGATTGGATCATTCGTCATGAGGTGGATATCAATCGTGAGATTTCCAACGCTCACATGTTGTAAATCAATTGGATGAATGGTGATGTTATCTGCAAACTCACCATCGATGATATCAACTTGAACACCTGAAACAAACCCTTGCACAAGATTTAGCTGTTCTTGTACAAGATCTAGCGAGTCTGTGAGGATGGAGGGAAAGATCATTTGAGTAAGCATCAGAATGTAAATTCTTGACTATGTTTATCCCATATATTATTTAATGCCTGAATCATTTGTACAAACTCCACACCGCCATTTTGATTCATTCTTTTTATCAATTCGCGTTGAATTTGTAAGTCTGACATCTTCGATTTCCGTCCAGTCATGACAGTAACTTGTATAGACTTTGTGCTCATAAATTTATCCCAAAGTATTTGATTTCTCATTGCTATTTCTTCCGCTTTTACTGCTACTCTGCTTCGTACTTTTTTATCCTCCGGGGCTGTAACTCCACTTCTTCGTTCCTGTATTCTATTTAGCCTGACTTGTCTACTTCCTAACGCAATTTTTCCCGCCTCAATATTGCTACCTTGTTGATCTTCAACCGCTCTCTTCTCTGCATTTTTCATCATGGCTGTACCAATAATCTCGAACAAACTCAAGAGATATTCTCCTCCTATCAATATTCCAGCGATGAACACTCCCGCATCCACAGGTAATTGAAGAGTTGGATATTGATGAAGATAGTTCTGAATCGTGCTCGCAAGTTCGAAATAGATGGGAGTAACGGCGATTAAAATCAGTGCAATTTTTCGAAGAGAAAAGACAATTTTTACATCTTTCATCACTCGGTACTCACTCATCCGGGCTATCAGAGGAACTGCTAAAACGGCTCCCAATTCGGCAAGGTGTACAGATTCCAAGGAAATCTCTTTTGACATATGAAGCGCGATATCCCACCAAAAAGATTTCCCAGCTTCATGGATTTTTTCTAAAACTACTTGAGTGCCTTGCGATTGAAATTTTTCAATAATCGGCTGAAGTTGCAACATGGCAAAACGAGCAACTTGAGATCGGAGCACCTCTGCTCCGACAGCAGTACTACCTACTTCAAGAACTCCTCTCACTTGTTTTGAAAGCTCAAAACTCATGAACTACTCACTTTCAATTTCTTGTATTCTTCTCACATGTCTAGGCGCTTGTGTAAATGGTGTTGACAGAAAGATCTGCGCAATATCTCTTGCCAATTCTTGCCGTATACCATCCGCACTCATAACCAGAATATTTGCATCATTATGTTGTCGAGCATGAATAGCCTCATCGGCATCTCGACATTCCACCGCCCGTATCCCTTCAAACCTGTTCGCTGCTATCTCCATCCCCGCTCCGCTTCGGCACAACAATACGCCAAATGAGGCTGGATTTGATAATACTTTCTTTGCAACTACCTGCGCGTACAGAGGATAATCATCGGCTGGATCTAAGGTGAAGGCACCACAGTCCTCAACAATATAACCTGGCTTAATCAGCTCATTTTTAAGAAATTCTTTGAGTGAAAATCCGCCATGATCCGCACCGAGATAAATCGTCATATCTTCGTTCGACTTTCAAGCATGTACACCTCACTCAATAATGAGTTTGCCTTCCATGCCTTGTGCTCGATGGCTTCCAACGGAGCAATAGTATGCATACTCTCCAATCTTGTCGGTTGGAATCATCACCGTTTCAGATTGACCTTCTGGAATGCGTTGCGTCTTCACTTCGAGTTCATCGATAACAAAATCGTGGAATCCTTCACCGTTAGTAAACTTTATCGTCACCTTCTCACCTTTTTTTACGCGGATTTCTTTTTTATCATACGTAAAGTTGGAAGCAGAAATCTCTATCGTTTTGTCTGCTTCTGTTATTGCTGATGGGGATGGGGATGGCGATGTCGCTAGTGATGGCGTTGAAGTTTGAGACTGTGGTTGAGGTAGAAGTGCCCGCAATGAACACCCTCCAAGAAACACCGTCGCCAACGAAATGATTATCAATTTTTTCATTATTTCTCCTTTATATATATTTCACCGAAAGATTGATCGACCTATTACACGCCCAACCATA
This sequence comes from uncultured Pseudomonadales bacterium, assembly GCA_964364145.1. Classification (GTDB taxonomy): domain Bacteria; phylum Patescibacteriota; class Microgenomatia; order UBA1400; family UBA12028; genus CAYILC01. Next base: position 1,116 of record CAYILC010000007.1, on the reverse strand, counting down.
ATATCATGATTGTTTGATTGCATGATTTACAACCCCAACTCCGCCCGCATTTCAGGATTCATCATGTCCATAATCCATGGCGGATCAAACGTAAGTTCCACAGTGATGTCGTTTGGCTCGATGCCGGGGAGTTCTGTGAGGCCTTGCTTCACCATTGCATCAAAGGTTCCAGCCAATGGACAGCCAACCGAGGTTAGTGTCATTACGATATAAATGTGCTGACGTTTATCTTTTGAGGTTTGTACTGGTGAAACAGAAACATCGTAGATCAATCCAAGATCCACAAGACCAATATGAAGTTCGGGATCGAGAATTGTGTTGAGTTGTTTCTTGATAATTTCTGGAGCAAGGCGAGAAGTTCTTTGGGTTGGGGTTGGGGTTGGGGTTGAGTTCATACGCGCATTGTACCAGTCGTTAACGGAGAGTCCCGATCTTCCCGTTCACCAGATTGTAGTGTTTGTTCACAACTTGAGGTTAGGGTAGAAAAGAGAGGTACGGACAAGTCCCGATCTTCCCTTTTCGTCCCTTACACCCAAAGAGCCCCGGTTTCCCGAGGCCCTTTTTATTCAATGAAAAAAGCGATTATGCTTTCTTGAGTACCGGCATGCCGGTTCTCTGTGTCTCAACCGCTTTGTAGCCGGCTGGAACAGCATCTAATGATCCGCTGCGAATATCGCGAGCGAAGAAATAGATAACCTGTTGGCGACCGTTTTTGAGGGTCACTTTTTGGGTGTGCAGATAGTATGTCTGCCCCTTACTGTTTTTATATGCGAACGCCATACGTCCTCCTTTTTGTTTGGTTTATTATGGCTATCTTTCTATTCTATATACTCTCGAGGTAGACTTCAAGTGGCGGTTTGTGTGTACTTCTCAAGAGCTTTAACAATCGTTTTATGTATACACTTCTGCGTGATCTACTGCCCTATTTGAACCGCTCCTTCAAGAATCTTTTCCTCGATAACATCATCATTTCTTGATTCTTTTGAAACTGTGACGGTAAAGGTTGAGGGTAAAACAGTCGTCCCTTTGTAGTCAAGTAAAAATCCACCCTTCTCCATTCGGAGCATACCAAGGTTGGTGGTTTTCTGGCCATCCGAGATCCATGCATAATACGAA
>CAYILC010000006.1:9104-19157 GCA_964364145.1 uncultured Pseudomonadales bacterium | reverse complement strand
GCTTCAAGAGTTTCTAGATGGCAAGAATCTAGATACTAGTAAATTAAAGGTTGCGTTACGGAAAGCAGTCATAGGCTATAAGCTAGTACCTGTCTTTTGCGGAAGTTCACTGCACAACAAAGGCGTACAGCCCTTACTCGATGCAATTGTGGAATATTTACCTTCCCCCGTGGACATTAAAGAAGTCAAAGGGACAAATCCAAAGACCGAGATACTAGAAACTAGACAACTAGTATCTACTGAGCCCTTCTGCGGACTCGCTTTTAAGATTCAGTCTGATCCACACGTTGGTCGTATCACCTATGTTCGCATTTACTCCGGCAGACTCAAGTCGGGTTCGTACACGTTAAACGCAACGAAGAATGAAAACGAACGCGTTGGTCGATTGTTACTCATGCACGCAAACCAGCGCGAGGAAGTTGAGGAGGCGTTTGCGGGTGAAATTGTCGCGGTTGTTGGTTTGAAAGCGACCAAAACCGGAGACACATTGTGTGACGAAGCGCATCCAATTCGTTTGGAAGGAATCTCGTTTGCGGAACCGGTTATTTCTCTTGCCATTGAACCAAAAACAAAGTCTGACCAAGAGCGCATGGGCATGGCACTTGGCAAACTTTCTGAAGAAGATCCAACATTTAAAATCAAAAGCAATCCTGAAACCGGCCAAACGATTATCGCGGGTATGGGCGAGTTGCACTTGGAAATCATGGTCGACCGCATGAAGCGCGAGTTTAAGGTTGAGGCGAATGTTGGCGCTCCGCAAGTTGCGTATCGCGAAACCATCAAAAAAATTGCTGAAGGCGAAGGAAAATACATTAAGCAATCCGGTGGTCGCGGGCAGTACGGTCACTGCTGGCTTCGCGTTGAGCCCAAAAATCGCGGTGAAGGATACGAGTGGAAAAACGAAGTCAAAGGCGGAAACATTCCGCGCGAGTTTATTCCAGCAATTGAAAAGGGTGTCAAGGAAGCATTGGAAAATGGCGTGCTCGCCGGTTTCCCACTTGTGGATCTTAAGGTCGCGGTGACCGATGGAAGTTATCATGAGGTTGACTCGTCTGAAATGTCATTTAAGATTGCTGGATCTATTGCCGTTCAAGCGGCAGTAAAGCAAGCCGATCCGGTGATTCTTGAACCCATTATGCAGGTTGAGGTCACAACACCATCGGAGTTTATGGGTGATGTGATTGGCGACTTGTCCAGCAAGCGCGCCCAGATTCAAGGAACCGACCAACGCGGAACTGCCGTAATTATTCGCGCGCTTGTCCCCTTGGCGGAAATGCAAGGCTATGTTACAATCCTAAGAAGTATGACGCAGGGTCGCGCAAGTTCTGTGATGATCCCAAGTCACTACGACGAAGTCCCGCAAAACGTGGCGGCGGCGATTATTGAGAAGAACAAGCCACAGGGGAGTAGGAGTTAAAAAGGAGGAACATGACTATAAACATGGACTTGAAATCTGAGTCGCAAGCGTCAACCGATAAGGCACAAAGGACTTGTGAAGTAGCGGCAATAAGGGCTGTGACTGAAATAATGATACAGAATCGCCAAAAGATAAAAAACGAGCGTTTGAAGAAAGAAATAATTGGGGTTGTTGAGGCTTATTTGAAAAGATATGAAGAATTCAAGGCTGACTGGATTGCTTCCGCTGGAAGTTTGCGTAATCGTTCTAATGGAAAAACATTCTTAAAGAATTTTGTTGATGGCGCAGTTATAGCCGCCCAGAATCGAATATTGCAACATCCAGATAGTTGAAGAAAAATAATATCAGAAATAAACATAAATAAGGAGAACCTATGGCAACATTTAAACGCAATAAGCCACACGTCAACGTTGGTACAATTGGTCACGTCGACCACGGGAAGACCACGCTCTCATCTGCCATCACAACAACATTAGCGTTGAAAGTTGGTGGAGACACAAACAAAGCGATGGCCTATGATCAAATCGACAGCTCACCAGAAGAAAAAGCGCGTGGCGTCACGATTAACATCTCGCACCTCGAGTACGAAACTGCGAAGCGCCACTACGCCCACATCGATGCTCCAGGCCATGCAGATTATATCAAGAACATGATAACCGGTGCCGCTCAAATGGACGGTGCGATTCTTGTGGTTGCCGCAACCGACGGGCCAATGCCGCAAACCCGCGAGCACATTCTTTTGGCTAAACAAGTCAACGTGCCGCAGATTGTTGTTGCGCTCAATAAAGTCGATATGGTGGATGATCCGGAACTGCTCGACCTCGTCGAGATGGAAATCCGTGAACTTCTCACCAAAAACGGCTACGATGGCGAAAAAACCCCAATCATCCGTCTGTCTGCTCTCAAAGCATCACAAGGTGACGCGGCGGCTCAAGACCAAATCATGAAGCTTATGGATGCTGTGGATGCATATATCCCAGATCCGGTGCGCGATCTCGCCAAGCCATTCCTGATGCCGGTTGAGGACGTGTTCTCAATTAAAGGTCGTGGAACGGTGGTGACCGGTCGTATCGAGCGCGGTGTTGTCAAGCTCAACGACGAAATCGAGATTGTTGGTATTAAAGCCTCTCGCAAATCGGTTGTTACAGGCGTTGAAATGTTCCGCAAGCAACTTGATCAGGGTCAAGCAGGCGACAACGTTGGTGTATTGCTCCGCGGTATTGAAAAAGAAGATATCGAACGCGGACAAGTCTTAGCCAAGCCGGGAAGCATTACACCTCACACAGACTTTGAGGCAGAGGTGTATATCCTCAACAAGGACGAGGGTGGACGCCACACACCATTCTTCTCTGGATACCGCCCACAGTTCTACATTCGAACTACGGATGTGACCGGTGAAATTAAGCTCGCCGAGGGCGTTGAGATGGTTATGCCAGGCGACAATGCTAAAATGACGGTCAAACTGATTGTGCCGGTTGCTATGGATGATGGTTTGCGCTTCGCCATTCGCGAAGGCGGCCACACCGTAGGTGCCGGCGTCATCACCAAGATCTTGAAATAAGTCAAGATTTTTACATAAGAAAATAAACGGCCTCCGCAAGGGGGTCGTTTTGGATTTTCTTCGGACAATGATCTTTTTATATATATTCCGATATATTAAGTAATATTGACTTGCACTAAAACGAGTGATTTACTATTCAAACAAGAATATCAAATAACAGAGAAATATATTGGAAAATATTTCTTTGATGTATCAGATCTTATATCAATAAGGAGTGCCTGATGTTAGTGTATTTTGATGAATCATATGCAAGCAAAGCAAAACTCATGCTTGGGGCGTTATTTATCCCTTCAAATTCAGATAAAAAATGGTTGCACAATTCATTTAAGGAATTGAAAATAAAGCATAATTTTATTACCAAGGACAACAAGTTAAAAGAAATCAAATACAACAGCATCACAACCCTTAAAAAACTCAAAATTGCTCAAGAAACAATAGATTTATTTTTTAACTCTTCAGACTGTTATTTTCGTGGATGTGTGATTCCTTACAGTGAGGATCAACTTGATAAAATAGGTCGCCAGCAAGGTATCCCAAGAAAAATTAAAGAAGCTATGCTTTATACCCATTCAACTGTAAGATTAATCCAAAATAATATACCAGGAGTAAAGAATGGAGTTTTACTGATGGATGAAATTACCAGAGCAACCGGCGATCGTTTTAACGAAATGGTGAGGGCAAAGTTAGGGTCAAATCAAAACTCCATTTTCAAACATATTGGATACGTGAAATCCTCCGAGGAGAGAAATCACACAATTCAGATTTGTGACCTGTTGTTAGGATCAGTTTTGAACGAGTATTACCCCTGCGCTAACGGATCGTATAAAAACGAATTTCGTGAGTATGTAAAACATAAATTCAAGATACCAAGTCTTAAAGAAAATTATTGGAAAACACTGACAAAAGCTCAAGCCGACGAAAAACATTCTAAGTTTAATATTCGGTGTTGGGGAGTTCCATACAAATTCTCGATTTAAACACAGATGAGCCGCGGTTGGTATGGTCAATGATAGTCGATTTGAAACCGACACCTCGCATACTACGAACGACTCAATCTGAGGCTGAAGTATAACTTTCACATAGATCTTTGTCAAACTTCTCCCCTCTTGCCCTCCTCAAGAGAATCTGGTACAATCCTCTTCTTGTCTGGTGGTGTAGGAGGCGCAAGCCAAGTTCCCCTCAAGACAAGAGCTCATTAACGGTACTATTTGAGGCATATCATGACCAAAAGTAAAATTCGTGTCAGATTAAAAGCGTTTGATCATAGGGTTATTGATGATGCCGCAAAGAAGATCCTGGATACCGCACTTGCGACAGGCGCGAAGGTTGTAGGTCCGGTTCCGCTCCCGACGCATCGGAAGCTTGTTACCGTTCTCACTTCTCCCCACGTTGACAAAAACGCTCAAGAGCATTTCCAACTTCTCACGCACAAACGCGTGATCGATATTGTTGATCCAACAAATAAAACCATTGACGCGCTCATGCATCTTGAACTTCCGGCGGGTGTTGGCATTCAAATAAAAATGTAAAACGGAGTACCCAATTGGAACGGAAATATACGCGAAACACACTGTATGAACACATTACTGGCAATCAAAAAAGCGACACATCAAAACTGGACTTCATCCGGAAAAAGAATTCCGGTGACGGTTCTTTCTGTTGGTGGTAATGTGGTGATTTCTAAAGCTGAAACAAAAACAACGATCGGCTTTGGGAAAAAGAAAGATAGCCGTTCTAAAAAACCGCAACTCGCCATGCTCAAGAAACTTGGCATCGCATTTGGCGTGAAGACTATTCGCGAAATAAGCGGAACAACCGAAAGACTGGCAGGGGACACAATCGTCCCCTTCGACGTTTTTACGGTTGGCGACATTGTTAAAGTGACTGGAACTTCAAAAGGCATGGGCTTTGCGGGTGTTGTAAAAAAATATGGATTTGCGGGTGGACCAAAAACACACGGCCAGTCTGACCGTGAACGCGCGCCGGGTTCCATTGGTAACCGCACAACACCTGGTCGCGTGTTTAAAAATAAGCGCATGTCCGGTCGCGGCGGAAATAAAACTGTAACGGTCGAAAATATGCAGGTTGTTGCCATCAACAACGAAACATATGAGATATGGGTGAAAGGCCTTGTGCCGGGCGCAATACACAACATGGTCTCGATTACAAAAGTGCGTGAAGGAAAGTTTGAAGGACTGTTTGATCGAAAGAAAATGGTGGCAAAAATTGAGACTGTTGAAATGAAAGAAGAAACACCAACAGTTGTTGAGCCAGAGCTGAAAGAAGAGCCAAAAGAGGAAGTACGAGTAGAAGAGAAGAAATAATATGAAACTACAGGTTGTGCACACGAGCGGAAAATCAACAGAACTAGAAGTGCTAAAGTCCGTGTTCGGTGAGAAACCAAACACAAGCTTGTTGGCTCAAGCATTGCGTGTGTATCAACTCAACCAGCGCCAAGGAACCGCTAAAGTAAAGACTCGTTCCGAGGTGGCTCGTACAAAGAAGAAATGGTATAAGCAAAAAGGAACCGGTGGAGCTCGCCACGGCGCTCGCACCCCAAGTATTTTTGTCGGTGGAGGTGTTGCACATGGTCCAGCCGGCACAACCGATTGGTCTTTAAAACTTACCACAGCGCAGAAGCAGAGGGCACTGGTTTTTGCCTTAAGTTCTCAAGCAAAGTGTATGATTGTTTCGGATGATATTGAAAAGCTTTCCGGCAAAACAAAAGGTGCTGTAAAACTTTTCAACACCATCGCTCCGGACAGCAAACACATCCTGATTATTCTTCATGATTCGTTGCAGAACGTCATTCGATCTACAGCAAATCTCCAGAATGTTGTAGTGACACAGGCAAGTCGCCTCAACATTTACGAAACGTTGTTGGCAGACAAAATCATTCTCACGGAAAGTGCAGTCCGCGTGCTTGAGTTAAAATACTCGGGTGAAAAAAAGACTGAAAAAAAGGCTGAAAAATTCATTGAGAAAGCAGTTGTTAAAGTCATTACCAAAACACCAATCAAAACACCCATTAAAACACCAGCTAAAGCACCAACTAAAATAGTAGCTAAAACACAAGCCAAAAAACCAACTAAAACAGTAGGTAAACCGAAAAAAATCACTAAGCCGAAAACAGTCGCTAAATCAAAAGCCAAAAAGACTGTAAGGAAAAAATAATGAATGTTTATGTCTTGCGAGCACCAGTAATAACAGAAAAGTCCATGTTTAAGGCGCAATCACAACGGGTGTATACCTTTTATGTTGATCCATCCTCAACAAAACAACAGATTACAGAAACTGTGGAGAAAACATTTGGCGTCAATGTTATTGATATTCGTACTTCGCAGGTTGCGGGCAAGATCAAGCGCACCGGCAAGAAACGCATGGCTACGCAAACAGCTCGACGCAAAAAGGCCATGGTGACATTACAAGAAGGACAGAGTATCGCATTGTTCGACGTTCAGGAGAAAAAATAAACTATGACATTACGTTTTTCGAAACCCGTGACTTCGGGAACACGCCACCGCACAGACCTTGATTTTAAGGCAGTGCTTACCGCGTCTTCTCCGGAAAAATCATTACTCGTAAAAGGATTATACAAACGTCAAGGACGAAACAATACGGGAAAGATCACTGTGAGGCATCGCGGTGGCGGAGTGAAACGCAAGATGCGCGTAATCGATTGGATGCGTGATAAACGCGACGTTCCAAGTGTAGTAACCACGGTTGAGTATGATCCAATGCGAAGTGCAAACATCGCATTACTCACCTACAACGATGGCGAAAAGCGATACATCTTGGCACCAGAGGGCATCAAGGTTGGTGACGTGATTTTGTCCGGTGAACATCCAGAGCTGAAGGCGGGGAATGCGATGCCGTTATCGAAGATCCCGGTTGGTGTTCCGATTCATAATATCGAGCTAAAACCAGGTCAAGGTGCAAGATTCATTCGTTCCGCAGGAACCGCAGCGCTCATTCAGTCAAAAGAAGGAAAGTTTGCCACGGTACAGATGCCTTCCAAAGAGGTTCGCCTAATTCCAGTCGAGGCATATGCTACAATCGGCCAGGTTGGAAACATCGAGTGGAAAACCATGTCACTCGGCAAGGCTGGCCGCAGACGATTGATGGGTTGGAGACCGGAAGTTCGCGGAACTGCAATGCATCCAAATAGTCATCCGCATGGAGGCGGTGAAGGACGTTCCGGTGTTGGATTGAAAGCGCCAAAGTCACCATGGGGCAAGCGTTTGGGTAAGAAGACCCGTTCGAAGCGAAAGTTTACAAATATCTATCTCGTAAAAGATCGCAGGGTACGATGACGCGAGGGATGGAAAAAAGCGGACTCGGAAAAGGAAAGTAAAAAAAGGACATTATGTCACGAAGCAGTAGAAAAGGGCCATACGTCGACGAAAAACTTCTCATTAAAGTTGAGAAGCAAAAGCGTGCGAACAAAAAAGAGCCAATCAAGACTTGGGCGCGTGTCTCACAGATTCCGCCAGAGTTTGTTGGTCACACCTTTTTGGTCCACAACGGAAAAAAGTTTATTGAGGTATTCGTGTCCGAGGCGATGGTTGGTCACAGACTTGGAGAGTTTTCTCCAACGCGCACCTTCCATGGTCATGGAAGAATGGTGAAGCGCTTGTTGACCAAGACATAAAAGAAGGCTCAACCAAGTGAACGAAGTTCACCTGGTTAGTATCCGAAGGGTAAAGTATGTTGATTAAAGCAGAACAAAAATTTAGCAGACAGACGTCAACCAGACTCCGGTTGGTTGCTGCTACTGTAAAAAAACTGTCGCCAGCAGTCGCCATCGAGCAGTTAAGGTTTATGGATCTCAAGGCTGCCGAAACAGTGCTGTTAGTGATGAAACAGGCAGTCGCAAACGCAACAAATAACCTTGGTTTATCGGCTGATGCGTTAACAATTAAAGAGATTGTTGTGGGTGAAGGGCCGCAGTACAAGCGGTTTCAGCCAGTGAGTCGGGGGCGCGCCCACTCAATATTGAAGCGTAGCGCACATATTCGTGTAGTACTAGAATCACAAGAAGCAGGAGTAGTAAAACCGAAACAGAAAGTTGTTATGGCAAAAGGTACGAATGAAAAAGCAGTCGTGGCACAAGGAGCGCAACAGCAAGGATCGTCACAAATTGTGCCGGCTCGCACTTCAGCAGCAGTGCCGTTTAAACAAACAGCAAAATCACAAACAACGGTACGAACATCATCAGTAAGAAAAACAGGAGAAAGATAACGTGGGACAAAAAGTAAATCCAATAAGCTTTAGACTCGGGAACTTGTTCACATGGAACTCGACGTGGTTTGCGGACGAAAAATCATACAGTAAACAATTGTTGGAAGACAAGAGAATCCGTCGTTTCTTTGAACCAAGATTAAAAACCGCAGGATTGGTAAAAGTTGAGATTGAGCGATCGATCAACGCAACAAAGATCCGTTTATATGTCGCAAGACCAGGTGTGGTGATTGGGAAAGGCGGATCGCACTTGGAAGAGTTAAAAGAAGCTTTGGCAAAAGAATTAAAAGTGAATTTGCGTGATCCAAAAGGTCGGAAACTCGTGATCGATGACATCGTTGAGGTAAAAAATCCAGATCTTAGTGCAAAACTTATTGTTGAGCGGGTGATAGAGCAACTCATCAAGCGCATGCCGCACCGCCGTGTTGTTTCACAAACGCTTGAGCGCGCGATGGAATCTGGAGCAAAAGGAATCAAAATTGTATTGACCGGTCGTGTTGGCGGAGCAGAGATTGGCCGTCGCGAAAAATACAGTCGCGGCACGGTCCCAACGCAAACACTGCGCGCCAACATTGATTATTTTGAGGCACCAGCCGCAACAAAGTCAGGATATGTTGGTATTAAAGTTTGGGTATACAGGGGTATGGAGTCGATGAGGTAATATGTTGCAACCAAAAAAAATGAAATATCGAAAACAGTTTCGCGGAAAAATGGGCGGGAAGTCTATGCGCGGAAACACCGTCGCTTTTGGTGAGTTTGGTTTGAAAGCGTTAGAGTGCGGATGGTTTAGCGCGCGTCAGATTGAATCTGCACGCAAAACGATCACTCATCATACAAAACGCGTTGGAAAGTTGTGGATTCGCATTTTTCCAGATAAGCCAACAACCAAAAAAGGCCCGGGTGTAAAGATGGGTTCTGGTAAAGGCGACATTCACCAATACGTTGCAGTGATTCGGCCAGGTCGCATTTTGTTCGAGTTGGGCGGATTAAGTGAAATTGAAGCGCGAGAAGCGTTTCGTAAGGCATCACATAAGATCCCAATGCGGACAGCCGTGGTTGAGAGATAGTAAGCAAAACAGAGAGAAATATGACAAACAAGGTACTAGATACTAAGAAATTAGATACTAACGTTGAGACGCTTCGTACACAGCTTGGTAAACTTCGTGCCGAAAAGCGTGTAGGCAAAGTGAAAGACGTGCGTTCGATCTCGAAATTACAAGACCAAATCGCACGCGTGTTAACCATACAACGGATGAAAGAACTAGGAGCATAATGAAAGTTTTTGAAGGCATTGTTACATCGGCAAAACTCAATAAAACCGTAACCGTAAAGGTTGCGCGCTATTTTTTACACCCGTTGTACAAAAAGCGCATTAAACTAACCAAGAAATTCTTATGTCACGACGAGATTGGTGTTAAAGAAGGCGAAACGGTTTCTATTCAGGAATGTCGACCATTGAGTGCGCACAAACATTTTATTGTTTTGAAGATGATTAAGGGTGCAACCGAAGCAGTGAAAAGTGGAGTAGGAATGAAAGAGGAAGTGGAAAAAGTGCGCAAAGTTTCCACATCCAAAGAAGTAAAGCCGAAAGAAGTACAACTAGTTTCGACAGAGAAGAAACTGATCAAAACGGAAAAACCAGTTGAGAAAAAACCGGCGAAAATAACAAAGAAGAAGTAGGAAAATATTATGGTTCAGATTCGATCAGTCTTAAATGTTGCAGATAACACCGGTGCAAAAAAGATCCGGGTGATTCATGTGCACGGCGGTTCTATCCGCGTGAAGGGATCACTTGGGGATATCGTTACAGCATCAATTACGATTGCCGCGCCAC
>CAYILC010000006.1:0-9094 GCA_964364145.1 uncultured Pseudomonadales bacterium | reverse complement strand
ATCATTCGCACACGAAAAGAAGTGCGACGAGTGGATGGAAGTTATGTCCGGTTTGATGACAATGCCGTGGTGTTGATTCATGACTTGAAAAACCACGAACCAAAGGGGACTCGTGTGTTCGGTCCGGTGGCTCGCGAGGTCAAAGAAGCAGGATTTGCAAAGATCGCATCATTAGCAAAGGAAGTTGTATAAAAATTGGTTAGAAATGAAGCGGAAACGAAAGACATCTATGAGATTGAAGAAAAATGACACCGTAATGGTAACTGGCGGAAAAGACAAGGGGAAATCAGGCAAGATTCTCCAGGTTTTTCCGAAGGAAAATCGCGTGTTAGTTGAAGGTGTAAATAAATACGTGAAACACGTCAAGAAGCAAGGGAAACGCAGTGGCGAGAAGGTCTTGCGAGAGCGTCCATTGCCAGTGGGAAACGTAGCAATCTTAAACCCGGACACAAAGAAAGCCGATCGTATCGGGTATCTCGTAGATAAATCAGGCAACAAAATTCGTGTGTATAAGAAAACTGGAAAGGCAATAACGGCATGAACAGACTAAAACAGAAATATCTCGAGCAATTGCTTCCCATACTCAAAAAAGAGTTGCGCACAACGAACGATCTTGGTGTACCTCGATTGAAAAAAATTGTGGTAAGTGCTGGTGTCGGAAGTAAAGAGGATAATAAAGCAAAAGCCATAGAAAGTATGGCAGAGCAGTTAAAGGTTATTACCGGTCAAAAACCAAAGCAGACCTTGGCAAAACAGTCCATTGCGGGTTTTAACATCCGCGAGGGCGAGCCGGTCGGCCTTATGGTGACTCTACGCGGTGAGCGTATGTGGGAGTTTTTCGACAAATTAGTGAGCATCGTATTGCCGCGTTTTAAGGACTTTCAAGGAATTTCGCGCAAATCATTTGATTCAAATGGAAACTACAATCTCGGAATTGTGGAGCAAATCGTGTTCCCAGAGATCGAGTATGATACAATTGACCGCGTTCGCGGCCTCCAAGTAACCATTGTTACCTCAACGAAAGATTCACATGAAGCAACTCGACTTCTTGAGTTGCTTGGTATGCCTTTTGAGAAAAATGAAACTACAAATAGAAACTAGCTATTAGTATGGCAAAAACATCGAAAATCAATAAAACAAACAGAAAGCCAAAGTGGCCAACGCGTGCGATGCATCGATGCTCACTTTGTGGTAGGCCGCGAGCATATATTCGTATGTTTGGTATATGTAGATTGTGCTTTCGTGAGCTGATGGCAAAAGGGGAACTCCCAGGAGTAACAAAGGCAAGTTTTTAAAGGAATAGAAAGAAAAGATATGACCGATGCAATAGCAGATATGATCATTCGAATACAAAATGGCTACATGGCTCACAAAGACAATGTCATGGTTCCACACTCTAAAGTGAAGGAAGCCATTGCAGAACTTTTGAAGCGCGAGCGATATGTGGATGACTTAACCATCGAAGATGTGAAACCGCAGAAGCAAATGACATTAAAATTGCGTTATGTGAACGGCATGTCAGCAGTCACAAAAGTGAAGCGGATCTCGAAACCAGGACTGCGAAAGTATAGTTCGTCACAAGCAATCCCAAGGTCGCTTGGCGGTTATGGACTCACCATCGTCTCGACAAGCCAAGGCATAATGAGCGATAAAGACGCAAAGAAAAAAGGTGTTGGCGGAGAGCTTCTCTGTAGTATTTGGTAAAGGATATATGTCACGAATCGGAAAAAAACTCATCACCATTCCTCAAGGCGTCACAGTGGTAGTGCAGGACAATGCCATTGTGGTGAAGGGACCAAAAGGAGAACTTCGTGAGTCCATGCAACCAAGCATTACGGTTGTGGTTGCAGACAATCAGGTGAAGGTGACTCGTGGTGGAGATGAACTTCAAGAAAAAGCGCATCATGGGTTAGTACGCAGTTTGATCGCAAACATGATCAAGGGTGTGACAGAGGGATATGAGATTAAATTGGAGATGGTTGGGACGGGCTATCGTGTTGCCCTCCAGGGAACAACGTTGGTACTTTCTGTTGGGTTCTCCCACTCGGTAGAGGTGGAACAACCGGCAGGAATAACTTTTGTTGTTGAGGGAAATAATAAAATCAGCGTCAAAGGCATAAGCAAACACGATGTAGGACAGATTGCAGCAAACATTCGCAAGATTCGCCCACCGGAGCCATACAAGGGTAAGGGCATCAAATACGAAAACGAAGTTGTACGACGCAAAGCTGGAAAGGCCGTGAAAGCGGCAGGAGCAACAGCATAACGAAGGATCAAGAGAGATATGTCAACTAAAGTAAACCATCATATGACCAGAGTACAAAAACGTAAACTCCGCGTGCGTGCGAAATTACATGGAACGGCGTTGCGTCCACGCGTGAGTGTGTTTCGTTCAAGCGAGCATACATCTTTGCAAGTTATTAACGATGAAACCGGCACAACACTTGTTACTGCAACCGAAAAAGAGGTAAAAGAAAAAGGCAATAAATCTGGTCGCGCGGTTGCGGTCGCAAAGATCTTGGCAGAGAAAATGAAGAAAGTGAAAGTAACTACTGTTGTGTTTGATCGCGGAAGTTATCGATATCATGGTCGCGTGAAGGCAATCGCCGATACGCTCCGTGAAGCGGGAATACAGGTATAACTATGATGAACAATTCAGGAGGCCGCCAAGGCGGCCGAGACCAAAATCGTCGCCGAGAACCGAAAGAATTCGAGGAAAAGGTGATTCAAGTGAATCGCGTTTCTAAGAAAACAAAGGGTGGTAATCAAATGGGCTTTTCTGTGCTGGTTGTGGTTGGTGACAAAAAAGGTCGCGTTGGCGTTGGACTTGGAAAAGCAAAAGATGTATTATCCTCGATCCAAAAAGGTGTGAAGAAAGCAAAGCGCCGCTTACTGAACGCGCCAATCCAAGGAACAACGATTCCTTTTGCAATTGAGGTGAAGTTTGGGGCGGCACACATCATCTTAAAGCCGGCTCCAGCTGGAAGTGGAATTATTGCGGGTGGTGCGATTCGAGCTGTTGTTGACGCGGCAGGAATCCGCGACATTTCGAGTAAAATCAAAGGAACCTCAAATCCAGCATCCAACGTATATGCAACGATGAAAGCGTTAACAAAAATTCGTGCACTTGTGGACACCAAAGGAATTGTGTTGAAGTCGGTGATTGAAGCAGAGAGGATCGAAAAAGAGAAGATGCGCGAGTTAGCCGCGGCGGCTGCAGAAGCAGAACAGATAACGCAGAGAATACAGGCAGCGCAAAAGGTAAAAGTAGAGGTAAAAGAGGTAAAAGTTGAGGCAAAAGGTAAACCAAAAGAGGAAGCAAAAAACGTGTTCTCGATCCAAAAGGGCGTGAAGAAAGCAAAGAAGAAATAATATATGGAACTGCATAAACTACCAGCCAGTACAACCAAAAAATCCAAACGCATTGGGCGTGGGTATGGTTGTGGCAAGGGTGGACACACAGTCGGACGTGGAAACAAGGGCGCGCGTGCTCGCGTTGGGCGCGGCGTGCCGTTGTGGTTTGAAGGTGGACAGCTTCCTTTTGTGAAGCGTTTACCGTACCTACGCGGGAAGTTACGATTTGAAAACTTAAATGGAAAGGCACAACTTGTTCGTTTAACAGCATTAGAAAAGCTCACGGTCAAAGAAATAACATCAGAAGTGCTGTTCAAACATAAACTCATTCGGTCTGTCAGACTGCCCGTCAAAGTTACCGGCGATGGTACCTTAACGCGGGCGCTTTCCCTCAAGGGATTGCAAGCCACTGCCTCTGCAAAGAAGGCAATTGAGAAGGCGGGTGGCACGCTAGCGTGAAAGGAACGCATTCGTGAATCGTATCGGCGCTTGGCTCCGAACAGTCTGGTCTCTTAAAGCCTTACGAAATAAGCTTCTATTTACCGCAGCCATTTTCGCAATCTTCCGTTTCCTTGGACACTTACCCGTTCCGGCGGTTGATATTCTCAAACTCAAATCATTGTTTGCACAAAGTCAATTGTTGGGCATGATCGATATTTTTTCTGGTGGAACCCTGGCAAACTTTTCGGTGATGGCGATTGGAATCAATCCATATATTACGTCATCGATCATTATGCAGCTCGCAACGCTACTGTTCCCGAAACTCAAAGAACTGTCGAAGGAGGGTGAGGCCGGGCGCGAACTTATTAATCAGTACACGAGATTGTTAACGGTACCAGTGGCGGTTATACAAAGCATCAGTGTGCTGGCGATCTTGAACAGTCAACAGCTCATTCAAACGCAGGATCCAATCAGGATTGTGGCGATGTTGGCGACCTTGGTCGCTGGGTCGATGATCATGATTTGGTTGGGGGAGTTGGTGACTTTGTATGGAATTGGAAACGGAATATCGATGGTGATTTTTGCCGGTATCGTTGGACGTTTCCCGATCTCGATCATCCGCACGTTCCAAGTTTCACAAACAATAAATACAGCGATGTTGCTATTGATTTGTATCGCGGGACTGGCGGTGATTGCGGCAATGGTGTTTATGAATGAGGCGGTGCGAAAAGTCACCATTCAATACGCTCGCCGCGTTCGCGGCTCGCGCGAGTACGGTGGCCAGTCCACCTTTTTGCCACTGCGTATCAACCAGGCCGGTGTGCTCCCCATCATTTTTGCAATTTCGATTTTGTTGGTTCCAAGCTTTTTAGTGAAGTTGCTTCAACAAATAGCAAACCCAGGTCTTGTAACGATGCTTTCCCAAGTTTCGCTGTGGTTTAACCCGAGTCATCCTGTGTACAACATAACGTATTTCTTATTAGTCGTTGTGTTTACGTACTTTTCAACCGCAGTCTTTTTCAATCCAAAGGATCTTGCCGAGGATCTCAAGAAAAGCGGCGCTTTTGTTCCAGGCATTCGTCCGGGGAATCCTACAGAACATTTTTTGACATATGTAATGACGCGTATTACCATTGCCGGTGCACTATTTTTAGGTCTTGTTGCGGTGTTGCCGTCTATTGCGCAGTCGCTCACCGGAATTACGACGCTAACTATTGGCGGTACAGGACTGCTCATCGTTGTTTCGGTTGTTCTTGAGACTGCCAAACAGATGCAGTCGCAAGTTGTTGCGCAAAATTACGAGAAATTCATATAAACCTCGATGTGAAAAATGCGAAACTCGCGTATAAGAAAAATATAAGAAACATATATAAGGAGATTGACATGAAATTTGTGCTTATTGGAATCCAGGGTGCCGGAAAATCCACCCAAGGAAACCTACTTTCGAAGCAACTCAATATTGAGTATTTATCTAGCGGACACATTTTTCGTGAAATGGCCAAAGAAAAAACACCGATTGGTCGCTACTTAAAGGAAATAATGAACTCCGGTGCGCTTATTCCAGATGACAAAACATCAGAAATCATTGAGGAATACTTGGCAAAACCAGAATACCAAAAAGGATATATTCTTGATGGCTTTCCACGAACCGTTCCGCAGGCCGAAATGTTTAAAAACGGTTTGGAACGTGTAATCTATCTGAAAGTTTCGGATAAAGAGGCGCTTTGGCGCATCTCTGGCCGTGTGTCTGATCGCCAAGATGAAACATTACTAGCGATCCGTAAACGCATCGAACTTTTTCATGAATTTACCGAACCAGTGATCGAGTACTACAGGAAGAAAGGCAGTTTGGAGGAAGTTGATGGCGAACGCGACATCCAGGTCATCTTCAACGACATTCTCGAGCGCCTCAACAAAAAAACATGAGCGATGAGCAACTTCTGGAAAAAATAAAAGCAATGCGAAAAGGCGGCAAGATTCTTGCTCAAGTTCGTGATGCGGTTGTTGCAGCCGTTGTTCCAGGGGTTCCGTTTGAGAAACTTGAAGAAATTGCTCAGCGCGAGCTGAAACGCCTCGGCGCCGATCCCTCATTTCCAACGGTTGAGGAATACAAATGGGCCACTTGTATCACCAAAAATGAAGGGTGTGTTCACGGGATTCCCGTTGGGAAAACAGTCGAGTTTGGTGACATTATTACGATTGACGTTGGCGCACTGTATGGTGGGTATCACACCGATACCTCTATTACAGTCTGCGCTGGGGAATGTTCTAAACGCGTTCAGCGATTTGTTGTGACTGGAGTGAAGGCGGTTGATGCGGCTATTGCCCAGGTTCATGCCGGTGCCACAATTTATGATCTTAGCCTAGCGATGCAGTCGGTTGTTGAAGGCGCCGGATACCGTTGTGTGTATCAGCTGACCGGTCATGGAGTGGGCAAAAAACTGCACATGGATCCAAGTATTCCCTGTTATGCCGACGAGCGCAGTAAAAAAGACGTGTTATATGAAGGGCAGACCTTGGCTGTGGAGATTATGTACACCATGGGAAACCCCAAGCTTGTGTTGGCGACAGATGGGTGGACGTACGAGACCGAGGATCGATCTCTCTCTGGAATGCATGAACACACGGTGTTGGTAACGAAAGATGGGGTGGAGGTGTTGACGGCATCAGAGATAGAATCACAATTTTCCCAGAGTTTTTGATCTCCCTCTTGAGTAGCCTTGAAAGATCTGGTACAATCTCACCCATGTCCCTAAAGGAGGTGTTTTCATCCTCGAAGGGGACATGTATAGTTTTGTCTCTGGAGGATATTGAGCGATAAGGTAGACATTTTTGAAATTGAAGGGGAGATTCTCGAGTCCCTTCCCAATATGACGTTTCGCGTGACGGTGACGGCCGGACCGGAACATATGATTGGTAAGACGATCCTGTGTACGCTCGCAGGCAAGATGCGCATGTTCAAGATTCGGGTCTTGATCGGAGACAAGATCAAGGCAGATGTGTCAAAGTACGACCCGTCAAAAGGAAGAATCACCTTCCGCGTTCGAACCTAACAAATCGTAACGAAAGAAAAGAACGAAACCTATGAAAGTACAGGCGTCTATTAAACCGCGGTGCAAAAACTGCAAGTCCGTACGAAGATATGGGAAGCGGTATATTGTATGTACAAACCCGCGCCACAAGCAGAGACAAGGATAAGGAATATGCCGCGTATTGCCGGAATCGACATCCCAATTCAGAAAAAAACCAAGATTGCGTTGACGTATGTTTTTGGAGTTGGACGGCATAACGTGACAGAAGTATTAACAGAGGCGCACGTGGATGGCGAGAAGCGCGCAAAGGATTTGACTGGGGATGAAGTCGCCCGTCTTCAGCGTGTGATGGATAAGGTAAACACCGAGGGAAACCTCCGCAGAGTCATTCGTGAGAACATTGAACGGTTGAAAAGAATTGGCGCATATCGAGGACTTCGACATATCCATAGTCTTCCAACCCGTGGTCAGCGCACACGCACAAACGCGCGCACGCGCCGCGGAAAGAAAAAGACAGTTGGAGCACTAAGTAAAGAAGCAGCAGAAAAGTTGGGAGTACCGGTACAAGATGCCGCACCAGAAGCGAAAAAATAAGACAAATGAGAAGGCTCGAAAGAGCAAGAATACTAGGAAAGTTATGGCAGTACAAAAAGAAAAATCAGTGAAAATCGTAGCACCAACACAAAGCGCCAAACCAGCTGTGCAATCCTCTACTGCAACCGCAATTCCAGCAGTAGCTTCTCCGGCACCAGTAGCTCCTAAACCACCAACAGTCATAGTGAAACAAAAAGTGAGGCGCATTGTGCCAAGAGGTCGCATGTACGTGCAGGCAACCTTTAACAACACGATCATCACCATTACCGATGAGGGCGGGAACACCGTCTGTTGGGGGTCAACTGGAAATTCGGGTTTTTCCGGTTCAAGAAAGTCCACTCCGTATGCGGCAACCGTAAGTGTCGAGAAGGCTATCGGAAAAGCGCGCGAGATGGGTATGCGGTCTGTTGAGGTCTTTATAAAAGGTCCGGGGCCAGGTCGAGACGCGGCGCTCCGTGTACTAAGGGCTTCTGGCCTGCAAGCAACCATGATCGCCGACGTTACACCGGTTCCGCATAATGGGACAAAACCAAGGAAACTCCGCCATGGCTAGAATGACAGGACCAAAGAACCGGCTCGCCAGAAAAGTAGGATTTGACCTTAATCTCAAGACGAATCCAATGAAGTTGGCCCGCAGATTAAACATTCCGCCAGGTATGCACGGACGCAAGGGAAAGAAGAAAGTTACTGACTACGGAGAGCAACTCGCAGAAAAACAAAAAGTGAAGTATATCTATGGTGTTATGGAAAAACAATTCCGCAAGCTCTATGAACTTGCAACCAAAACACCAGCCTCAACAGGAAAAGTACTGTTGAGTCTTTTAGAGCGCCGTTTGGACAACGCAGTGTATCGTTTAGGATTCGCTCCTACTCGAGCTGCCGCTCGCCAAATGGTGGTACATGGTCATGTACGTATCAATGGAAAGAAACTTGATATTCCTTCATATACCGTGCGAATAAACGATGTTGTAACGTTGTCTGAAACAGCAGTGAAGATTCCAGCGGTCGCAGAGCTGTTGAAAGATAAAGGCAAGGTTGTTCCAAGTTGGCTCGAGAGAAAATCTTCAGTGGGAAAGATTGTCCGTATTCCAGAACGTGATCAAATAGATGCAGGCATTAACGAGCAATTGATTATTGAGTTCTATAGTCGATAGTCGTTGAGTAGAATAAGAACAGTTAGGAAGTTAGTCGATAAAAAACGTTTGATCGTGAACAGAAGTACTTGCGTTGGTAGCGTGAGTACGGGAAACAATCAAACATATATATACAAAGGAGCACTACCATGATCCAACCAACATTTATAGTCTCTGAACAAGACAAGAAAGACGATTACGCGCTTCTCGTGCTCGAACCTCTTGAGCAGGGATATGGAAACACCCTCGGAAACGCGCTCCGCAGAGTGTTGTTATCGTCTCTTCCGGGATTTGCCATCACCTCAGCAAAAGTTCGTGGTGTACATCATCAATTCACCACATTGGATGGCTTGCGCGAGGACGTGGTTGACTTGATCTTGAATCTCAAGCAAGTTCGCTTGAAGTCCACTATTGCTGGTCCAGTCACCTTAACACTCAACGCAAAAGGCAAGAAAACCGTGACCGCGGGCGATATTCAAGTTCCCGCTGGTGTAAAGGTAGTCAACCCAGAGCTTTACATCGCATCATTAGAAGAAAAAT
>CAYILC010000005.1:0-22433 GCA_964364145.1 uncultured Pseudomonadales bacterium | reverse complement strand
TGGGGTCGTTCGCGCAGTTTACCTCGCCCAATAATCATATTGAAAAAACGCGCATTTGGATCAAGCAACTCTTTATGATTGATTTTATTTATCGGTACATGCCGTTATTTGGCCGTGGGGTTTCGATCTTTAACAGCGAAGAACTAGCGAGCATGATTCACATGCCGAACAAAACGGTTGAGACGCATCACATTTATTGGTTGAAGGCAAAAAATGCACCAGCTCCGGCGAGCATCCCAACCTCTGGTTTGTACATCGGAAAGAGTCGATATCGTGGTGACTCCAAGCCTATTTATATTGCAGAAAAAGACCGCCAACGCCACATGTATATCGTTGGTAAAACCGGCACGGGTAAATCTGAATTTCTCAAAGACATGATTTTGCAGGATATTCACGATGGCAAGGGCATAGCAGTAATTGATCCTCACGGCGAGCTTGTAGAAGATCTTTTATTGATGATGCCGCCGGATCGTGCCGAGGACGTGATCTATTTCAACCCCTCTAACACAGACCGCCCGATGGGTCTCAACATGATGGAAGCCGAGACAGAGGAGCAGATGCACTTTGTTGCAGGCTCGATTATTGGATTGATGTACAAGCTATACGATCCGCACAAGACCGGTATTATTGGCCCGCGTTTTGAGCACGCCATCAGAAACGCCATGCTCACAATTATGGCGGAACCCGGGTCTACGTTTATTGAGTTAGTCCGCGTGTTGACCGATACAAAGTTTTTGCAGGAGCTTTTGCCGAAAGTGAAAGATCCCGTGGTTCGCCGGTATTGGACCGACCAAATCGCGCAAACAAGTGATTTCCATAAGTCCGAGGTTCTTGACTACATCGTATCCAAGTTTGGCCGGTTTATTACGAATAAAACCATGCGCAACATCATTGGTCAGAGCAAATCCGCGTTCAATTTGCGCGAGGTGATGGATACCGGAAAAATCTTGTTAGTAAATCTATCTAAAGGCGCTTTGGGCGAGGAAGATGCCAAATTCCTCGGATTGATCATGGTGCCAAAGATCTTGGCCGCCGCAATGTCTCGTACCGATGTGCCAATGGAACAGCGTCGCGATTTCTATCTCTATGTTGACGAGTTCCAAAACTTTGCCACGCAAGATTTTGCAACAATTTTGTCCGAGGCTCGCAAGTATAGGTTGAACCTTATTGTGGCTAACCAATTTGTCGCGCAGATTGAAGAGGATGTGAAAAACGCGGTGTTTGGCAATGTCGGTACGTTGATCACATTCCGCGTCGGTGTGCCTGATGCAAACTTTTTGCAACACGAGTTTGCGCCAGTGTTTACCGAGTCAGACTTAACGAATATTGAACGCTTCCACGTCTATATCAAAACGATTGTGGCAAACGAACCGATTCCAGCCTTTAGCATGGACCTCACCCGCGACGTGGACAAGGAACGTGCCATGATGAACCCCAAGGTAGCGAAAATGATCAAAGAGTTGTCAACGTTAAAATATGGCATTCCGAAAGATATTGTTGAGGCTGAGATGAGTATACGGGCAAAGTTATAAAACGAGCAAACGCTTTCTCATAATGGGTCCCTGTTGTTTTCCGCAGTCGCGTTTGGTCAACGAAAAAACACCATCATTCGAAAGCGTTTGCTCGTTTTTCTTCTATGTATTTTATAAAATGATTTCCGTATACTTCTTTAGCCACATCACAATTGCTTTCCCTTTAATTCCGTCGTTATCTACCGAGATGCAAAATCGGACAATTTCTTGCTGGGGGGCTGTTATTCGATAGTTGTTTGTAAATAGAAACCGTTTCATTGTTTGATATGCTGTTCGCTTGTTTGCATCAAGAAAAGCGTGGTTCATAACCAAAGAGTGAAGAAGGGCAGATGCTTTATCAAAGAGCGTAGGGTAAAGATCTTCACCGGCAAATGTTGCTTTACATCGTTCAAGAGCAGAGTGAAGGAGGGTAAAGTCTCGAGTACCTTCTTTTCCTCCCGTTGCCACGATAATTTTATCGTGAAGATAAAGAACCTTTTCAATAGAAAGCGCAGAGTAGTTGGTCATAGATTTGCCAATGCATCCAGCGATTCTTTATCCTCTTCAAGACTATTTTTAACCCAATCGCGAAACTCTGGAGAAATCTCGGCTGAAAGATTCTTCATCTTTTCTTGCTTGGTGAGTTTTTTTGAAGTTCCAGTGGTGTATATGTTTTCACCACGATCTTTAATTGAAAGCACTGCGGACGGAGCGGTTTCATCGTATCGCATCACAACATTATCACCAGCCCTAAGACCCGATTGATCAATGAATTGTTTATCAAGTGTGACGGCGAGGCTGTTTCCAACCTTGATGATTTTCTGTGTTTGAATGTTCATAACTCCTCCGGTTCTTTATGTTCGTTAAATTATAACATGTTATAACATGAACGTCAAGATATCGTATGGTACACTACTGTCCTAGAGGGGCGCGTGGCGCAACGGTTAGCGCAGGAAGCTTATACCTTCAAGGTTCCTGGTTCGAATCCAGGCGCGCCCACAAAAAGGGAAATCGAAGGTTCACAACACCACTCTATATCCTCTTCTGTAATCCTCTCCAAAAGCTTTTGGGAGATTTGACGGATATTGGGTGAAGAGCCTTTATAACATTGGGAACCAAAATATGCTTTTTGTCCAATGAAAGAAGAATATTTGCACCAGATATTGCGGCTCCGGCAAGAATATGAGCGTCACCGGGATCCCTGCAAACATCACGGAATTTTTTTATCGTTTCTTCATTGGGGTTTGCCCAAAGGCGTACTGTTTTGGAAAAAAGAAGACGATGGAGTTTATCAGGTACAATGCTTAATTTATATAAATGCCGGGTAACTTCTTCTACAACGAGAGGTGTCGCAAACAATTTCAGTTTTTGCTGCCTTGCGGCATCCAATACTTTTCCAGACCCGCCTGTCGGAGAGGCAAGCCCTGATAAGATAACCGATGCATCAAGGAAGATTGTTAATGATGGCATCTACTTGTTTCTGCTCGGAAGCAGTGAGCCGATCGCTGACGACCCATTGTTTGAGCTGTTGTTGGCTAAACACGCGAAGAATTTTTTTTGCTTGTTTCACGGGCCTGATTTCAGCCAATGGTTTAGAGCGATAAAGGAGCATCAGCGGTTGACCGGTCTGCATAGCGGCGATCACTTGAGCGAAGTCTTCACGGAGCGTCTTGGTTGAGATGGTCTGCATGTTCATGAGTAAAGATTATCTTAAGATAATCTTTCTGTCAAGGAGTCAGTTCCACAAACACTCACTGTCCACTTTCTTAGAGTTTCTTGGTACAATAGCGACAGAGAACAAGTATGCAAGAACTCAGAGCACAGAAGCAAACCAAATTCAAAAAGATTGTTGCCGATTTCCTCAAGAAATCCGTGAATGAAGAGTTTTGGAACAGATTTTTTGAGATTGAACGCCTTTCAAGTATGAAACTTCGTGAAGATGAAGCCTTCGTGATTATCACGCGAAACCAGCAAACCGGAGAAGAACGGCGATACGAAGGAGTTCACCTCAAAAAAAGTATTCGAAAGACCGCGAATTAGCCCAATGAGACTTGTGGCGAATTTACAGCGCAAAGAAGCCGATGATTCCCAGTATCATAACGATTGAACCCAGCCCAAAAATCGTGGTTGTTCCAAGCACCGATCCAGCTTTTGGCAACTCTGGCGGAGGACTCGCCTTTGCCACAAGCGAAGATGTTGGCGTAGGGGTTGATGTTGAAGCGCACACACAGTTTGGCGACTCAACGCATGATGGGGTGCGGCAAAGACTGCTTGAACAGACCAAGCCCGATGCGCAGTCGCTGTTGGTTACACAACCATTGTTACAGCCAGTTGGAGGTGTTGGTGTTGGTGTTGCGCAGATACAGTTGGATGAGCCAGTACACACTGGATTGCGGCAGAGATTACCGCTGCAGGTGAGACCGGATTGACAGTTCGCGTTTGTTGTACAGCTACTGTTGCATGAAATTGGCGGTGTGGGAGTTGGAGTGGGTGTAGGCGTGGGCGTCACCGATGGTGTTGGAGTTACAGATGGGGTAGGAGTTGGGGTAACCGATGGAGTGGGTGAAGGTGTGGCGGAAGGCGTTGGCGAAGGCGAGATCGTGAACTGCACAGAACAAAGAGCACTGCCTACGGCGGCGCGAGGCGCAGACTGTGGAGCGTTTGGCGCCGCTGGTTGGCTGCCGCGCTTTTCGAGCAACAGCGCAATAGAGACCACAGCAACAGCGAGCACAATCGTGAGGATTGTTCCTCCGAGGATGAGCATTGATTTCAGCCGGCGCTGTTCCATTACATTTGCCATATTCTCTTATTCCATATAGTACGCCAACTCCTTACTTATCGATCAAATATTATCAAAGTTTGCACATCCGTTGGCGTTGCACGGACGGCACTGAATAGTATACGTTCCAGATGAGTTCACGAGTAATGGTACCGAAACATTACTTCCGGTTGCGTTTGGTGCGAGCGATTGATATGTACCACTCCCGAGTTTCCATTGAAATTCATATCGCGTTGCTTGAGATGCTGGCGTGCAGGTAAACACAGGCGACTGACCAAGCGTTGGCGCACTAATCGACGACGTTTCACCAAGACACATAGGGGAGCATGGGGGTGCGGGAGATTGGGGAGGGGTAGGCGAAGCTGGTGGCGAACCTGAAGTGATGGTGGGGGGTCGGAATGATGGTTGTACGTGAGGGATGGTCGCTACAGTAGGTGAAACTGGTCTACAGTTCGAGCTCGGGGTGAGCATACTTACGTATGCGCATAAATATTGATTATCCATATCTGACCAGACGCACATATCCACTTGTTGCAGACCACAGACACTCGGATCAAGACAATTTTGATTTGTATTTGTAGAATTGACATTATTACACGCTTTTCCGCCCACATATTGATTAGGGTCGTTACACAAATTAGATGCATATTGAGCATCTGGTGAGTTTTTAAAACATGTCCCATCCCATCTAAAGAGAATATTTGTTGGAGATTTATAACAACGTTTTTTACCATCTACCGAAGTGTCGCATAATAAATCATCCTTGCTCTGTGCATAAAGAACAGATCCGCCATAAAGAAGGATTTGATCATTGCAGGCTAAAAATTTTCCGTCAGTTTTTGTTTCTTTCGCTAGTTTATCTCCACAAAAATACACACTATCGGTTGGATTTCCGCATGGGTATGTACAGTTACTTGTGCATTTTTTAGCATCAAGTTTACAGTTGATGTCGTCTGAAACACTTTGCGCTGTGGTATTACCTTGAGCTGTTGTTGCCGCCGCAGTGTTTACCACACCCTTGATACCACTTAAAATACTTTCCAAAGATGTCGCGGTTTTTCCATTTTTTCCCTGCATCGCGTCGTAATCCTTTTCGCCAAGAAATGCTTGCGGATTTGAGGTTACGGCATCAGCGTCTCCTCCAGCAGCAATAAATGCTGCAGCGATTGTTGTACCACCTCTAGGTTCATTTTTCCCCTCAACACATTGACCATACTGATTACGTCCTGCATCTGCACCGGCGCAGTATTGGCCTGATCCACAGTTGCCTACAAGACAACAGCCATTCGTTTTACATCCTGTTAGCACAGTTCCTGAAGCGATAGCGGCAGCGGCAGCGGCATTCAATTGTTCTACGGCCTTTAGTGCGGCAGCAGCGTTTGCCACACCAATCTGCGTTTCAAGCACTTGTTTTGCAATATTGGCCTCAACCCCAGCCGCAATGGCTTGTTGAATCACTATTTCAGCAGTGGCAGCAGCATTTGCTGCGGCGTTTTGCTGTGCCTGTTGTGTTTCTTCATTGCGATAGCTGTCTTCACTACGCATGTCTGGATTTGGCTGTGCACCAGGAACACTACATCCGTGGGTACATGTACCATTACCTTCATTTGTAAACTGATCACAACCTTGTCCACAAAGATGGTTCGCCGATACCGGCTGAACCGCAACAAACAGGAAAATTGTCATGCAACCGAAAATTATTCCAAATCGTGTTTTCATATGTGTGTTCATGCTAAAAGCTCACCGTTAATACGATGTCTTCCGGTTGAGAGTTTACGATGACTGTTGGCTGTGGAATGTCATACGAGAACACAAGATTTTTATATGTGCGAAGATCTTCTCTGTAAATAAAGGTGTTATATGCAACAATCACACCATTTTCTTTTTCAAATGCGACAGTACCAACGTTCACATACGTCGCTCCATCCTGTGAAACCCACACATGAACGATTTTTTTGTTTGGAAGCGGAAGATTTTCGATGCGAAGCCAGACAAAAGTGCCGACTGCGACGGGATCATATTTTAAGTAGGCAATTCCTTTAACGCGAGCGCTTGGCTCATTAATGTCCTGCTGTTCCGTATCACCTTTACCAGCATATTTATCTGTGAGTTGTTTATATACAATTGTAATATCTTTTTGATTCGTTAAGTCAAGAAGTTTTTCGGGATTTGCAGGCGCATCTTTCACCTTGGCGAGAATTTTTTCGGCATTGACACTCGCACCAGTAAACGCTTTTTGTTGCAAATCTTGCGGTTGTTTTACCAGGATATTCACTGTGACGAGTCCGCCAACCGCCAGCACCAGTGCTGCAACGCCGATTGCCACCTTCACACCGCCGATTTTTTGAATAATCCCCGGTGTGTTTGCCGGTTTATTCGAATTCTCTGGAGCACTTGGAGCATATGGAGTACTTGGAGAAGTGGACGGCACTACAGGTTTCATCGGCGTCACCGATCCTCCAATCGCAGCCTTCATTCCGGAAGTCATCATCGGTTTTGGAGTGGTTGATATGGTTGTTACAATCGGATTTTCTTTTATCTTTGTTGTGACGGGAGCTAGGGGGGTTGAAACTGATATTGGTGATGGCGTGGGAAGTGTTGATGAGGAGGGTGTTGGAGGTGTCGATGGAACTGATACCGATGATTGGACAACAACTTTCGGTTTACTTTCACTTGTCACCATCCCATCTCCAGTTTGGTATTGTTTTTCAAGATCCTTCAAGATTTGGTCGAGCACATCGGCCTGTTCTTTGGGATTCACTGGATTTGGCACTGAACTCATCGACGGCACCGAGGATACAGGCGAGGCGGGTGGTACAGCTGGCAGGGTTTTTGTTACATCATCCATGAATACTCTCATCTTAGCTTAGTGTATGGCGATCTCCTTCGTCAAGCGATAACACCGTAACTTTGCGCCACGCGTACAGACCGGCAATCATAAATCCACATCCCAAAACCAACATCATAAGCGTTTCTTCTGTGCTTCCGGCCTTTGGAACGGCCGAGCCAGTTCCAACTGTTGTGGTGCGTGTACTGCTACTCGCAATTGGTGTGGGTGTTGCCGATGGAGTCGACGTGAATGCAGGATTTGTACTCGTGTTCATCGCAAGTATTTTGAACGTACGTGTTTCGGTCACAAGTTTGCCGTTTGAATCGGTATAACTTACGGTCACGTCATGGTCGCCCGGATCTAAATTGCCGGATGGAGTGAAACTCCAGTTGCCGTTTGCGTCGGTGGTCACACTGCCCTGATATGTTTGTGACGAGTGCACGACGATAGTAAGTTTCGTTTTTGCCGGCGCTTTACCTTTTAATGCCGGTCGGACGGTGTTAATTTCATCTCCTTCACGTGCGGGATTGGAAAAGGTAATTCCTAATGAAGCTACCGCACCGGAAGAGCTTTCCGAGGCAGGATCAAGTTGTAATGCCGAGAACTTTGAAGTTGTTTCGGTTGATGGTGAAGAACTTGGTGTTGCCGATGATGAAACTGTTTCATTTGCGGGTTGTGCTGGAGAAGCACTATCACTCAAAAAATCCAACGACTGGCCCAGTGTGATTGTTGGTACCGGTTGCGCTTTTGCTACAAGCACTTTCGCGGTGGCATTACTACTCGCGTCTTTTCCCTGCACAAGAATCGAAAGCTGTGTTTGATCGTTGATTTGCGCATACGAATTTAATGTTGTTGTGCGTGCGGTGGATAGAGGAACGGCCCAGCTTCCCGATGATTTCACCAATGTTGAAAGCGGGGAAGCTCCATCGACAGAGATATAGACGATACTATCACTTGCCGGAGTTGAGGCTTTGGTAACAACACTTCCATAAATAGTGAGTGCTTCTGGCGCGCTTCCTAATTTTGGCGCTGTTGTTACGCTGTATGGCTTGCCGTCATTTGTATAGATCTCGCGAGAAGCGGTGCCAATCGCAAAGTAATAGGCAGTCGAGGGAGAGAGGCTACGGAGTGTGATGTGGTGTGTGGTGAACTGGCCAACCGCGCCGGTTAATTGATCTCGATCATCACTTGTTTGGCTTTTCAGCTGTTTTTCGTCTGTTCCGTACTTCACATATCCGGGTGTTGCACTGTCTGTGACGAACGAGACGGTGAAGGAACTATCGCTGATGTTGCTCGTTTTTAAATTCTTCGGCGTTGATTCCGGACTTGCTTTTGGCGAAAATCCGCCTGTTCCTTGCCCGACAATGAAGACGCCGACGCCAAGACCGGCGACGAGGAAAAGAATCCCGAGAATTGTAGGAATGCGTTTGGACAGAAGATTGGACAGTTTAGCCATATTTGTTGTGTTCTTTTGAGCGATGACAGGCTGTTTTTGTTGTTTTGTATGCTCATGCGATTTTTCAAACTGCACGATAACAAAAACAAACCCCACCAGGCTCACAAACCACTGTATAGAAGATACGAAGATAACGCAAGGCGAAAGAATACCGAAAGAGGATACTGTGTGTTTTGAAGCATGTGGAATTATTTCGTTGACTTTATCTGACTGCGGAAAGCAACAGGGACCCATATGCTGAAAAACACACAGTATTCTCTCTTTTCTTAGGGCTGTTCATTCTCTTGGTTCAATGGTTAAATGCACCTATGATTTCCACGTTGATACAGAAATTTCAACACAGGTTTCAAAACGGCACGCAGTGGTTGGAAACACAGCAGACATCAATCCTTTCTGCCGCGGCGATCATTACAGCTTCGGTGCTGTTGTCATCGCTCACCGGTCTGTTGAATTATCGTTTGCTTGCGTCCACATTTTACGATCCCAGTATTAAGGTTCAGCGTCAACTCGATGCGTACTGGGTGGCTTTTCAGCCGTCCGACCTTGTGTTTCAATTACTCGTCATCGGCGCACTTTCGGCGGCATTTATTCCCGTGTTTACAAAATATAAGCAGAAAAACGAGGAAGACGCGTTTAACATTTCCTCAAGCATTATGAATGTAGTGTTGTTGTTGTTTGTGGTGGTCTCGATTTTTGTGATGATTTTTGCCGAGCAGATTATCCGCGCGATGACAGGTGTGCAGTTTACTGCGGATCAAGTTTCTTTGGCGGCGAACATGACGCGGATTATGTTAATCTCGCAGTTCTTCTTTGCTGTTTCAAACTTTTTATCCGGCATGATTCAGTCGTATCAACGGTTTGTAATTCCGGCAATCTCGCCGGTGATGTATAACATTGGAATTATTTTTGGAACGGTTGTGTTAAGTAAATACTTTGGGATTTATGGTCCTGTGTACGGAACACTCATTGGCGCATTTTTGCACATGGCCTTACAACTTCCGTTATCTTGGAGGCTTGGGTTTCGGTATCGACCAATCATCATGTGGAAGCATGAAGGGGTTCAAGAAATTTTCCGCTTAACCATTCCCAGAGCGATTGGCACGGCGGTGGATCTCATTGGACCATATTTTGTGACATTTTTTGTGACCTCGATTCCTGGCGCAAGTTTAACGGTGATGCGTTTTGCTCAACGGCTGATGTCCATTCCGATTCGTATTTTTGGCGTTCCGATCGGCCAAGCTGCGCTTCCGTTTTTATCGCAAGAGTCAGGCAAAGGAGATCAGGATCGTTTCAGACGATTACTTGTGCAGTCTATGCATCAAGTGTCGTTTTTTGCCTTGCCGGCGTCGGTATTGTTGTTGGTGCTGCGTATTCCGATTGTTCGTTTTGCATTTGGGGCAAAGAACTTTCCGTGGGGAGACACCGTGCTCACCGGAAAGATTGTTGCGCTTTTGGCTATTTCTGTGGCAGCGCAGTCAGTAACTCATGTTATGGTACGAGGATTGTACGCGCTTCACGACACGAAAGGTCCATTTGCGGTTTCTCTTTTAACCATGATGTTTAACGTGGGATTGAGCTGGTATATCACATACTTTACCGCATATTCTTTGCTTGGTTTAGCGGCTGTGGTAAGTCTTACAGCTTGGCTAGAAGCAGTTGTGCTTTTTGGCATACTTCATGGACGAGTACATTTTGGCATGAGGGAAGTGATTGTTCCCCAATTCAAGATGATGTTTGCTTCTGTGTTGATGGCGGCGGGCTTATATTTCCCATTAAAGGCTTTGGATATTAGCGTCATTGATACGACACATACGCTTGGGCTACTTGTGCTGACTGGCGTCGTGAGCGTGATCGGTATGGGAGCCTATTTGTTATTTGTCTGGCTGATGAAACTTGAGGAACTTCGTATCGTAACGCAGATGTGGGGTCGTATGTCTGGGTGGAAGACGAACTTGGCAAAGTCTGGTGAGGCGATAGAAACGGTGAGCGCGGAGGCGACGGTGGATTAAAATATGTTCTGTCTATGGAGTTGTCGTATAGTAAAATACCCACTTATCTTGGAAGGATTGATGGACGAAATGAAATCTATTTTCTTACTGCAACCGGGTTTGTGGAACGGATTGCACCCAAAGTAGTAAGAGGAGAAGCGGTTGCATATTCTTCTGGAGTAACCCCATAGGCGTGTAGATCGTAAGGAAAACCGGTACTGGCACGATAGATAATCTTGAGTCTTGTATCAGAGTCATATTTGGAGAAGTCACGTGAGAGAATGAGTAAGTCTACATCGCTATCTTCTTTGCGGGATCCGGAAATGGAAGAACCAAAAAGAAGAGCCTCGTCTATGAAAATACTTTTTTCCAGACGATCTAGGTATGCTCTTAAACTTTGATTAATTGTTTTTTTATCCATATAAACATCTCCTGAGTTTTAGAATGAGTAGGCTCAACGGATTTTTTTGATGTATAGACAAACTTTTGGAAGTCTGGATAACGTACCCGCCAAAAGTGACGAGTAATTTCAGCTAAATCTTCTAACCAATGTTCAGGAAAAGTAAGGGTGGTTTGTCGGGCCAAAGCATCTAAATTGTGAGATTTTGGAGGAAGCTGGTTAGCAAACTGGACGATGCAAGCTTTAAGAATTTTTTCCAGGGCTTGGTGGCAACAATACACTGACATGGAATAACGAGATCCGATGTATAAGTACTCCGCATCTTTTAGGTTGTCCTCAGCTTGTTCCAGCCAGGTTTTGGCTTCATCTTTCATACATTAAGTATATCACGAATCTGTAACCCTATTCAGGGGGTCCAGCAAGTAAATACAAAGGAGGAATGGTACAATACGCTCTCATGATTTTCTCAAGAAACATCCGTAACTTCAGCATTATCGCGCATATCGATCACGGTAAAACAACCCTGACCGACCGTTTGTTGCGCGCAACAAACACCGTTGCCGCTCGTGACTTGGAAGAGCGCATGATGGATAGCAATCCCATCGAAAAAGAACGTGGCATCACGATTAAGTTGGCGCCGGTGCGGATGGAGTACAGTTTTGGTGATAAAAAATATGAGCTCAACCTTATCGACACTCCGGGGCACGTAGATTTTGGGTATGAGGTGTCTCGATCTTTGGCTGCGTGCGAAGGCGCGCTGTTGGTTGTTGACGCAACGCAGGGCATTCAAGCCCAAACACTTTCCAATTTTGACAAAGCCGCGGCATTAGGTCTCAAAATTATTCCGGTCATCAATAAAATTGATCTGCCAAATGCGGATCCAGACAACGTTACGCTGGATTTAATTGAAACATTACATGTTGCAGAACGTGAGATTGTTCGCGTGTCCGCAAAAACTGGAGAGGGAGTTCCGGAGTTGCTGGAGGCAGTGGTGAAATACATTCCTGCTCCCATAGGAAAAGATTCCGATCCGCTTCGTGTTCTTGTGTTCGCTTCGCTCTATCATCCGCACAAAGGTGTGATTGCGTATGTGCGCGTGGTAAGCGGTGTGTTGAAAAAAGAAAACTTGCAGCTCATGGCAGCACAAACGCATTTTGTGCCAACAGAAATTGGCGTGTTTCACCCTGTTATGTTCCCAGTGACAGAACTTCATTCTGGTGAGGTGGGATATGTGGCAACGGGTCTGAAAGAAGTTATCTTGGTTCGTGTTGGTGACACCGTGACCACAGCGCAAGCAGCGCGGGATCATCTCGCCAAACCGTTGCCAGGATATAAAGAACCGCAGCCAATGGTGTACATGGATTTCTATCCGCTTGATGGTGATGACTTTGTATTGCTGGTTGATGCGATGGGTAAGCTCGCACTCCATGATGCAGCGATCCAATATCAGCCAACGCACTCAACGGCTTTGGGGAATGGATTGCGCATTGGATTTTTAGGAATCCTGCATGCCGATGTTGTGCAGGAGCGGTTGGAGGACGAGTATGATCTTGAGTTAATCGCAACCTCGCCGTCGGTGCCGTACAAAATTCATTTAACGACCGGCGAGATAAAAATGATCCACAATCCAAGCGAGTTGCCGGATCCGTCCATGATCGCGCAGTACGATGAGCCGATGACTATGGCAACAATCTTTACGCCAAAAGAGTATCTGGGTGCGGTGATGCGGTTGTGTGAAGAACATCGTGCAACTCTGCAGGAACTGCAGGACGTTGGCGTGCGTGTCAAAATGATCTACTTCTTACCGCTTGCCGAACTTATTATCAAGTTTCACGATCAGCTCAAGTCTGTTTCTTCCGGTTTTGCAAGTTTGGAGTATGAGCTTATTGGATATGAGCCGGTGGACGCGGTCAAACTCGATATATTGATTCATCACGAAGCAGTTGAAGCGCTGTCGCAGATGGTGGTACGGTCGCAGGCCCAGCTTATTGGAAGGGCTATGGTGAAGAAACTCAAAGAAGTGATCCCGCGCCAGCAGTTTGAGGTGGCAATTCAGGCGGCAGTTGGTGGAAACATTGTTGCGCGTGAAACGATTGGGTCGTATCGCAAAGATGTTATTGCCAAGTTATACGGCGGTGATCAAACACGCAAAGATAAATTGCTAAAAAAACAGAAAAAAGGGAAGAAACGCATGAAGGAGTTTGGCAAGATTTCACTTCCGCAGGAAGCATTTTTGGCGGTGTTGGAGAGATGATATAATTGTGGGTAAGTAAGGAGGATTGTATGGTACAAACAGAAGCAACAGAAAAAACGGGGGGTAAGATTACTCAGGAGCAATTTGATGCCGCGTGGCGTCTAGTGCAGGTGGACAAAGATAATCCTGGATCACACCCATATAGCGCAGAACAAATTGCAGCTGCTCAAGACATACTTCGGCGAGGTAGCGAACAAGGCTTGTCACTATCTCTACATTCTGTACGTTAACTAGATAATTTTGATGACAATGTAAACTTTGGCATTTGAGAGACCAGAACCTCAATCTTTTTAAGTTGTTTTCGCTCAAACCGCTATTTTTCTCGAGCTAAACCTGGTACACTAAAAAAATGTCAAACGACATTGTGCTATCAGTCAGAAATCTTACAAAGATCTTTCCAGCTAAAATTCCATTTGTTGCGCTGGATCATCTTTCGTTTGACCTGCACGAAGGAGAAATTCTTGGTCTTTTGGGTCCAAATGGTGCTGGAAAAACGACAACAATTCAGATGTTGTTGAGCACATTAAAACCAACCAGTGGTGAGATCGTCTATTTTGGCAAAAACTTTTTTACGAACAGATCCGAGATTCTTGCACAGGTGGCGTTTGCGAGCACATACATCAAGTTTCCTGATAAATTAACTATTCGCGAAAATTTGGATGTGTATGGCAGGCTCTACGGATTAACAGCGAATGAGCGCAAACATCGAATAGAAAAATTTCTCAAGTTTTTTGGCGTTTGGAATCAACTCGACAAACCTATGTCGGCAATCTCGGCTGGTCAAACCACGCGCGTCATGTTGGCAAAAGCATTCATGGCGCATCCACGTATTGCGTTACTCGACGAGCCAACCGCCTCACTGGATCCCGACATAGCACACGAGGTTCGTACGTTTGTGAAAGAACAGCAAAAAGAATACAACGTCTCGATGTTGTTTACCTCACACAATATGGCAGAGGTTGCGGATGTTTGTGATCGAGTTCTGTTCTTACAAAATGGCAAGATTATTGCAAACGACACGCCAGACAATCTTGCGCGCAGTATTTCTGTTTCCAAAGTTCAGCTGATGATGGGTGATGGGATGAAGCGCACAATTGAGTATGCGCAACAACACAACTTGGTTTATACAGTTCAAGAACGATTTATTGAAATTGAGGTTGATGAGCACAAGATTGCAGAGCTTTTGTCTGGTTTAGCACAGGCAAAAGTGGAGTATACGCAGATCTCAATAGACAAACCAACTCTCGAGATGTATTTCTTGCAAGTTGCCAAAGAAGCAAAGGAGCGAAAATGAGTGTGAATCGAATCTGGGCCGTGGTGCTCAGGCATTTCTATCTGTTCCCTAAAAGTTTTGATCGTTTAACCGATATGTTGTATTGGCCAATCATGGATATTGTATTGTGGGGATTCACAACAAAGTGGGTACAGCAGCAAGGAGGTGGTGGCGGTATACAAAACGTTGCGTTGGTTGTATTGACGGCGTTGGTGTTTTGGCAGGTGGTATGGCGTACAAACTACGAGGTTTCTGTCAATTTATTAGAAGAGTTGTGGAACGCCAACTTGGTCAACATGTTTGCCACACCGCTCAAACCAATTGAGTGGGTGTTTGCACTGATGACCATAGGCTTCTTCAAAATGTTTGTGTCGGTGGCGGTTGGAATCGGCGCTGTGTGGCTACTCTATAGCCTCAATATTTTTTCGATTGGATGGGTTATGATTCCGTATGTTGCGTTGCTCATGTTTTCTGGATGGTTCATGGGATTCTTAGGTGCTTCTCTCATTATGCTCGGCGGAACTCGTGTGCAAACAATTGCTTGGACCATGGGCTTTTTGTTTGCACCGTTTAGCGCAGTGTACTATCCATTAACGGTATTGCCGAGTTGGGCGCAAACAGTTGCACACGCACTTCCCACAACGTATGTGTTTGAAGGAATGAGAAGTGTGTTGTTGAACGGCGTATTTTCTTGGGAGTATGTGATGAAAAGTCTTGCGCTGGGATTGATATATCTTATAGCAGCGATCTGCATTTTCTTATGGGCTTGCGAAAAGAGTAGAGAAAAAGGATATGTGAGGCTGCAGTAAAATCTCGTTACCTCAAGAAATGTTTTTTGGAGGTGATGGAGAAAAGGGTTATTTCTTTTGTACCCAATCATCTAAAGAAAATGCAATTCCTCCATCTCTGAAATGTTCCCAAGGGCTAGATTGATCTTTTCTTGCGTCTGCCTCATTCACTATGACAGGGCAACGCCTACCTGCTGTTGAGGAATGCTCATACACTACATGCACAGAAACATTCCGCAATCGTTCCCAGTCAATATCACTTGGATTTACCTGAATAGGCCAAACCATTTTTCCATCAAAATGTCGTAGAACAAACTCACAATATGACGAACAGTTTGCTTGATCACTTGGTTTAAAACTGTTTGGATTGCGTAGAAAATCAATCATGAGTTGTGCCCATTGTGCATAGTATCCTGTTTCTTCGTGCGGGGACATATAGTCGCGAAGTAATGTTTTGTGTTCATATGATAAACCATTAAGTTGTAGCGAATCGAACGTAGAAGCTGTGAGTTCTCGATCCATAATGACCTTTCTCGTTAATTATGGGTAATTTTCTCAGAGAGAGAGTTGTCAATCGTCGTTTGTTGAGTAAACTTTTGACAAAATGCGTGATTGACATATGTTCCATTTATGGCACAATACATAGATGAAGAAGACAATTTTCATTGATCGTCGAGCTGAAAAAGAATTAAAAAGTTTTACTAGACAAATTCAACTCAAATTTCAGGCATTCTTTGAAATTTTAGAAAAAGATGGAAAACTAGAAGAACCGTTTGGAAAGAAACTGTCAGGAAAAGAACATCTGTTTGAAGTACGAGTAAAATATCAGGGACAATGGAGGGCAATATATGCCTACAAGAATGAAAAGATGATTATTGTCCTGAGTGCTTTTGTGAAGAAAACACAAAAGACACCAACAAAAGAATTGGAGAAAGCCAGAAAAAGACTACTCGATTACTAAGGAGGGTTATGAATACATCTATATTAAAAAGAAATGCAATTTCTCTATCTGAATTGAACAAAGACACTACGGATGATGAGCGCAAGTTTATTGATGCTGAAAAAAAATACTATAAAATTGTTATAGCTCTCAAAAAGAAAAGAGAGGAGCTTGGGTTTACGCAAGAGAAATTATCGTTTCTTTCAAACATACCTAGAACGACTATTACTAAAGTCGAATCTGGATCGAGAAATGCCACATTACACACACTAATCTCTATGGCACAAGCAATGGGGAAAAATATAGAGTTCAGACTGTATTAAGCTTCATTAGCCCAACCTAAAACCTTTTTCTCTTCCATAATGGTCCTTCTCTCCCATCCTTTTTGCGAACACTATCATTTCTTGATAGTCTGCGTCTGTGAAAATTTCAATAATACCCTTTTTGCCTTCATAGTCAAGAATCCATCCCCATGAATCCATAAGAAATTTTTTGAATTTTCGTTTATCTTCTTCAGAAAGATTTTGAGCAAGTTGATGTGTCAGAGGTAATCCCTCAAGTAGAGATATAAGAATGACCTGGGAGTACTCCTCCATACTTTCTCGTTGTGCAATAATCTTGTCAAAGGCGCGACGTTGTTTTTTGGTGTTTTTTACTTCAAAACGTTGAAATCTGAGAATAGCGCCATCAACAACATTATCAGGGGGGGAATTTGGTCCAAGACTTGTTGTTAATTCTTCTATAAGTTTAGACATTTTAAGCCTCGTATGCATTATACTGAATCTCAGAATATATTGAAATATGCATCTTTCTTCGCTTTCACTCCACCATTTTCGCAACTACACAAAAAAAACTTTTTCATTTGGAAACGGCTTTTCTGTGATTATTGGGGAAAACGCTCGCGGTAAGACAAATATTTTGGAGGCAGTTTCGTTGCTTGCAAACGGTGAAAGTTTTCGCGCGCGTCGCATAGAAGAAATGGTGCAATGGGAACACGAGGTGGGGAGAGCGCAAGGAATTGTTGAAGATGTGAAGGGCAATCAAAATACACTCGAAGTAATGGTCACCACAGGAATTGTTCAGGGTGAGCGGGTGCAAAAACGCAAATTTTTGTTAGACGGCGTTTCTAAACGACGCAAAGATTTTATCGGCAACTTGCTTGCAGTGACCTTTCGTCCGGAGGATCTCGATCTCATGACCGATGGCCCAAACCTTCGTCGTGCATTTCTAAACACGGTATTGTCGCAAGCCTCATGGGAGTATCGACACGCACTGGAGTTGTACGAGAAAGCGTTGAAGCGAAGAAATGCGCTGTTGGATGTTTTGCGCGATGGTCAAACCACGCGAGCACCGTTTCCGTTTTGGGATCGATTATTGATTGAGCACGGTTCTATGATAACGAATATGCGCCGATCATTCATTGAGACTATGAATACAGCTTCCGATTTTCCTTTGCAGTTCACGGTGATGTACGACAGTTCTATTATCTCGGAAAAGCGGCTGCATCAATATGCGATTGAGGAGGTTGTCGCTGGACACACCTTAGTTGGTCCGCATAAAGATGATTTTGCTGTAGCGCTGATGGAAAAAGACATTGGTACGTATGGCTCGCGCGGTGAACAGCGCATGGCTGTGTTATGGCTGAAGATTCAGGAGATGGAGTATTTAGAGAAGAAAAAAGAGGTGCGGCCGATCTTGTTGCTCGATGATATTTTGTCTGAACTCGATGAAAAACATCAGCATATTGTTCTCGACCTTGCAGAAAAACAACAAACGATCATGACTACAGCAAATCTCGATCGAAAGTGGAAGAAAAATGTTGAGGTGATTGAATTGTAATGGGGTAATGCCAGGTTTGTGCGGTACAATGAGGCCTATGAACATTGATTCTTACTTGCACAAGCTTCATTTACCACAGGCGCATTCGCACAAAGGCGAGAACGGGAAACTCCTCATCGTTGGCGGCAGTGACCTTTTCCATGCCGCAAGCGCATGGAGTTTAGACATCGCTTCTCGTATCGTTGATATGGTGTTTTACTCGTCTGTTCCAGAAAACAATGAGCTCATTCGTGAGGCAAAAAAAGGTTTTTGGGACGGGGTGGTTGTTCCGCGTGGCGAGATCGAGGTGTATCTGCACGAAGCGGACTGCGTGTTGATTGGTCCCGGCATGACGCGAGATAAGGAAACCGCCGAGATCACAAATGGACTATTGAAAAAATATTCATCCAAAAAATGGGTCATTGATGCAGGAGCATTGCAGATGGTTGAAAAGAAGTTGCTTCTGGAGACCATGATTATTACCCCTCATCATCAGGAGTTTGCGCGAGTTTTTGGAGAGGAAGCAAAAAGTCTTGAGGTTGTTCGCGAGACAAGTGCGAAGTATCACGGCGTCGTTATTTTGGTAAAAGGCCCAACAGATATTGTGTCTGATGGTCAACGGGTTGAGCTGATCAGTGGTGGAAACGAGGGGATGACCAAGGGTGGAACGGGAGATGTGTTGGCTGGACTGATCGCGGCATTGTACTGTATCAACGAGGCTTTTGTTTCTGCGGCAGTTGGGAGCTATCTCAACAAGAAGGCTGGAGATGAGCTATACAAAACAGTTGGGTCGTTTTTTAACTCCACAGATCTGGTTATGCAGTTGCCGAAAACGATGAAAAGCGTGTTGAAGAAGCACTAATCTTTCGAATTTTACCTGCTTATACATAAGCTTGTTTATTCCCGCATTTCGTGCGAGAATCTGACCAGATTTAACGGGAAGATCGGGACTACCCGTTGGATTGGACTATGTACAAACCAAATTACTCCATATCAAACAATCTCTTAAAGTACATCGGCCGCATTGAGGCGTGTAAAGAAATCATTACCAATGCGCCACTTGTGCCTGCTTGGGAGGCGCGCTTTAGAGAGGAGGCGGCGGTTCGTTCGGTTCACCACGGGACACATTTGGAAGGTAATGAAATTACTAAAGATCAAGCAGAAAAGCTAATGCGTCTTGATGTTGGCCAGGACGAGGAAGCCGGCAAGGTTGCACAAGAAGCTGGCATTTATGCGAGGCACCGAGATGTTCAGGAGATTATCAACTATCGTTCAGTGTTGGAGTGGATTGATACGCACGCGGCAGACGGTCGAGGTTTTGCATTGTTCACCGAGGAAACGTTAAAGAAACTGCACGAACTGGTGGTGGATAAACTTGAACCAGAAAGTAGTGCTTCAACTCCTGTTTTCTCGCAGCCTTTGCCAGTTTCCCAATCTACAAATTTTTATCGTACCCAGCAGGTAATTGTTCGCAGTGTAGAAAGTGGGGAAGTAGCATTTCGTCCGCCAGTGGCAATCGATGTGCCGTTTCTCATTCAGGAATTTTTTACTTGGTTGAATTCGCGAGAAGCGCAGGATATTCATCCGGTGATTCGTGCCGGCATTGTGCATTATGAACTTGTGCGGATTCATCCGTTTATCGATGGGAATGGCCGAACTGCCCGGGCGCTAGCACTGCTTATTTTGTACTCCGAAGGGTATGACATAAAACGGTTCTTTAGTTTAGAAGAGTATTTCGATAAAGATATCCAGGAATACTATCGCGCGATCTTATCTGTACAGGCAAGTGAAACGCAGAACATGACGTATTGGCTGGAATACTTTAGCTATGGACTGGCGATTGAGTTGGATCGTGTCAAAGAGCAAGTGTTGAAACTTTCACAGGACTTAAAGTTAAAACAAAAACTTGGAACGCAAGTTGCACTGTCTGAACGCCAAATTATTTTATTGGAGATCTTACAACGACAAAACCAGATCACTACTGCCGAAGCAAACGAGGCATTGCCGATGATCTCTACAGATACGATTTTACGCGACGTCAAAGACCTCATCGAAAAAGGGATTATGAAGAAAGAGGGAGTGACGAAGGGTGTGGTGTATACGTTGGTAGATTAGTTTTCCACTGTTTCACTCGTTCTTGGGTCCCGGAAGCTTTCCGCAGGTTTTCAACATTCCGAGCAACGCCTAAGAACTCATAAAACAGTAAAAAGCTTACAGAATAAACAAAAAACGCAGGTTTGTCCTGCGTTTCTGCTGATGCGTATCCTAAAGATTAGGAAGTTCATCCGCCATTAACTGAATGGTATCATTTCCAAGAAAATATTCAATGCCCAATTTTACGTATTCAACTCATATGAAATGTGGACTCGAGGGGAGTCGAACCCCCTTCGCATCATTGGCGGATGATACTTCCTACCTTCAGGCGAGCCCACATCTCATCAGCATACAGATCAAACCTTACCGATCGATTACAAAAACGAGTTTACATCTCAAAACTCATTACAAAACATAAACTGCCAAATTAAACCCTATTTCCAGATCACCGTTCTTGTGCTAAGCTATCAAAAGTAATGACCTTTCAAGATTTTTGTTCCACTCTCGCCGAAATTGAAAAAACCACACTCCGGTTGGAAATGACCCGTCTGCTCGCAAGTCTTTTCAAATCACTAGAAAAAGATGAAATCGAGCCCGCATGTTGGTTGTTGTTGGGGCGTTTGGGTCCGTTGTACGAAAACATTGAGTTTAATTTTGCCGAAAAGATGATCATGCGTGCATTGGCAGAGTTTGTGGAAACGAAAGTGGTGAAAAAACCGGCGGCAGTACAGTTGGGGCTTTTGAGTGATGAAAATCAAATTGAGCGACGTAGTAAAGTACTCGCTTCGTTTAAAACTTCAGGTGATCTTGGCGATACCGCAGAAAAACTTTTTGAAACGATTGGAAAAAAACACGATACCCGATCAATATCATCGGTATATCAAGATCTTTTGGCTATCGCAAAAGAATCCGGAAGCGGGAGCCAAGACCGAAAAATCCGTGGTGTGATATCAGTATTGCAAGGAAGCACGGCACAAACCGCAAAATACATTGTTCGAATCGTTTTAAGCACACTACGGCTTGGATTTTCGGACATGACGATTTTGGACTCGCTTTCTTGGGCGGCAACTGGAAATAAGTCATTGCGCAAAGACTTGGAGTTGGCGTATCAAGTGAAGGCAAATATCGGAAAACTGGCTACGGTATTTTTGACAGAGGGTAAAAAAGGATTAGAGAAATTTGAGATTGAGCTTGGCATTCCAATAACCCCGGCTTTATGTCAGCGATTAAAAACTGCGGACGAGATGATTGAAAAAATGGGCAAGGTATTTGTTGAGCCAAAATATGATGGTACGCGCGTCCTTATTCATTTCAAAAGAAACGGAAAAGATTGGCAGGTTCGCACATTTACGAGGAATCTAGAAGAATCCAGCGGAATGTTTCCGGAGCTAAAAGAGGCCGCATATACCATGAATGCAAACGAAATTATTTTGGACTCCGAGGCGGTTGGGTATGATCCGGAAACAGACAAATTACTGCCGTTTCAACTCACCATCAAACGAAAAAGAAAACACGATATTCATGAAACCGCAATCAAAATTCCGCTGCGTTTTTTTGTATTTGACGCGTTATATCTCAATGGAAAAAACCTTGTTCACGTTCCGCTGAATGAGAGGAAGGAGCAGCTTCAAAAAGTATTACACGATGCGAATCGAGTATTTGTGCTATCGCCATATGTCGTAACTGAAAACCCTACAGAACTTCGCAAATATCATGCAAAACAACTCGGCGAAGGACTTGAAGGCGTGGTAGTTAAACAGTATGCAAGCGAGTATCAGCCTGGTCGTCGTGGGTGGAGCTGGGTGAAGTTTAAGGAAGAAGAGGGAACGAGTGGAAAATTGGTGGACACGATTGATTGCGTTGTGATGGGGTATTACGTGGGCCAAGGCAAGCGTACGAAGTTTGGAATTGGCGCATTTTTGGTTGGTGTGTATGACAACGCTTCGGATACATATAGAACGGTGGCAAAAATCGGCACAGGTTTAAGCGATGAGTTGTGGAGGGAGATGTTGGAACGCTGTACAAAACTTGCAATTCAGTTTCCACCGCAAAGTTATTTAGTGACCGATCCATTGAGGCCGGATGTTTGGGTGAAACCAAAACTTGTTGTGGAGATTGCGGCAGACGAGATTACAAACTCACCATCGCACTCGGCAGAAAAAGCGTTGCGATTTCCAAGACTCATAAAAATCCGCGATGATAAAAAACCGGAGCAGGCGACATCGCTCAAAGAACTTCATCAAATGAGAGTTAAGTAAAGTTTCGTGTTGGTACAATTACTCTTTTAGGTTGTTATTTCGCT
>CAYILC010000004.1:2364-23442 GCA_964364145.1 uncultured Pseudomonadales bacterium | reverse complement strand
ACATCCGCACTAGACCACTATGCGACCTCTCCAGTGCTTTAGCGAGACAACATGTTTTGCTTTTTGTGCCTCCATGTGGAATCGGACCACAATCCCAAGCTCCGCAAGCTCGTATTCTATCCATTGAACTATGGAGGCGCCAAAATCACGCGGAACACATGCAATTGTACCAGATAAGAATGGATTTCAAAGTATCATTCATTTCTGACAGTTTTATATAATTTTATAAATGATAGAATGTCGCCAAGATCTCTGCCCGAATCTAAAGGAAGGTTATGGATGGCAAACGTGAGCGAGGTCTCATTTCGACATTGTTAAGGAGTGTTCTTGCTCCAAAACCACACATAAACGAACCTTTTGATATTTTTTGCGTTGTAGCCGATGATGAAAAACACTTCAGGGAAAAAGTTCTTCGTGAACTAGATCTCATCATTAGGCAAAGACCGGATGTTCGAGTTGGTGTTGCAACAGCAGATAGTTTAGAAAAACTTTTCTCTCTGGCTTTCGCAGGAAATGCTGGTCTTCCGGCTACAATGCTCCTTCTTGACCTTGCTCTTGAACATAACAAGTATTTATGGAAAATTTACGCAAGAGATGTGGTTTATTGGATGGGAAAATTAAACATGCAATTCCCGGTTACACCAACAGGTCGGAATATCGATAGGGATATCCTTGAGACATGTTTTGATCGCTCTCAACCCGATGGAAATGAAGTTGCGCTAGTTTTACGGGCAGCTGGTTATTCTGGTGTCATAAGAATATTAAGCAATGTTAGTGGTGATGATGGGAGTTTCAACCATCGTCTGAAAGGAATAAAAGAACTTATTCCAGATTTGAGTATTCACACTCCTATTGTTGATACATTTATGCGCAAACAAGGTTTCTCTGGAGTTAATGTTATCCCATACCTAACTCGACCATTACTTTCCGCAGAAACTCCAAGTTTTGGGAAGGAGAAAAAGAAAGGGGAACATTAACCAGTTTTTTCTAACGGAAACTTTTTTTGCAACCACATAGCCGAGGTATCCCACCATGTCAGCGCTGGCGTTTCATTCACCAAATACAACTCCAAAACACGCGCGAGTTCTTCTTTATCCTGGTCGCCAAGGAGCAGTATGAGCTTTGTCAAAAGTGCATGATTATGCTCAATATTCAGGATATGTTGTTGAAACCGCGTGGTAAACCAAAATCTGCCGAGATTATTCCATGTATACAACTTCCCTCCCGAGCGAATGCCTTTGTTTGTTACCTGATGCAGTGTGTTATCTGGCGGAACAGACGCCAATACATAGCTTAAAAACGCGAACGACACCACAACGGCAATCGGCAAAAACTGCCCTGCGAAAAATAAAATAATGCTGACCAAAAACACAATCACGCCAATCGTGGTGTAGTACTCGCGATCACGCTTCTTGAAGGGCCGTTCCGGTGACTCCCATGAGAGCAACGTTTCTTCTTTTATTGGTTGCTGGGGCGGAACAAACTCCTGCGCTTGCTGTTGAGTTGGCTGTGGATTCGTCTGCTGTGTTTCTGGTATTGGTTGTTGATCGTTTTGCATCTTCTTTCAGCATACTGTACCGATGGTCGGCTGACAAGGAATTGCGCGAGGAATTGCGCGAGTCCTGAACTTTACTATTTCTCATGCATCTTTGTTGTCGAAGTTTCCATCGAGGAAATAACAATCCAAATGTTGTTCCTTCTTTAGGTAACGTATGAAACACAATTTTTCCGTGAAAGGTGTCTTTCATGATGTCTTTCACCAGGGACAATCCAAGTCCCAAACCCTTCGTTGGTGATTTTGTTGTGTAAAACGGTTTAAAAATAAGTCGGCTTTTTGTTTTCGAGATTCCTCCGGCCCAGTCTCGAATGGTGATAATCACATATGGTGAAGCGTGCCGTATCTTTATAACAATTTTTCTTGGCATGTTTTTGACTGGAGCGATTAAGGACGACGAAGAAGAAGTTCCATACGCCTCTATTGCATTAATGAGGAGGTTAGAAATGCACTGATAAAATTGAGCCGGAGATCCAAACAATGCAATGTGTGGCTCAAATGAAAATGAAATTTCAATATGTTGAGCACGCATCTTATAGTCTAGTAACTTTTTTGCATGTACAGTCTCTATAGCAGGAGAAAACCAGATCAATTCCTGTTCGTGTGAGATACGTTTTCGTGTTGCGTCTACCAAGCGTGCAATATCGTGAACGCCTTGGACAGTGTGTTGAATTTCGTTGTTCTTGTGATTGTTTTGAATGTTGTCGATCTGGGCGTTGTCGGCATG
The DNA here is from genome assembly GCA_964364145.1 of uncultured Pseudomonadales bacterium. GTDB lineage: Bacteria > Patescibacteriota > Microgenomatia > UBA1400 > UBA12028 > CAYILC01. The sequence continues at coordinate 21,160 of CAYILC010000004.1, read as the reverse complement.
TTGAAGCGTGTACTGTGTCATGTTGGCCAGATCATGCACCAATCCAACCGCTATTTTCCCCAACGAAGTCAACTTGTTCATCTGAAGATATTCGCTTCGACGGTCGTAAAAATATGTGTAATCCGAATGTTGATGTTTGCTTGCAATAGATCGTGCCATACAAAGCTCTTTGAATTGTGCGGCGCAATCCTACCACAAATACCTTACAGTAACCTTACAAAACACCAACTGCTCAAGAGAACGAGTATGCCCTACCTACCCATTCGTTACACCTCCCATGCGTATAGCATTACCAGATGTTCCGTCGTACAATAAGTACAATCAAATACGCACACATACGCAAAGGAGGGTTGATGTTCCGAAACCTCATTGCTCCAGTTCAGGCATGGTTGCTTTCTCAAGGACAGTGTGTCGGGTGTGGAATGCCACTGAACATGGGTTCGTCCCATTCTCGGAAAGACAACACACAAATGGTGACCTGCAAATGTGGCAGATCATATATAAAGTCTGGATCCAGATACCGAAGGGCAAAACAGAGCGAGCTTTCTTCTTAGGATTTTTCCAAAATAACTACCAATCTTGTGATAGCATTAAGTGATCATGAAACACGTCATTACTATCGGTGCTGTTTTGTTTAACATCTTCTTGTTTATTGCCATCGTTGCTGGTGCTAGTTGGTTGTTGTCACCCGCAAGTTCTCAATCAGCTCCAATACCATTCATTGTTCCCAAAGGGTCTAACTTTACTTCTGTTGGAAAGTTACTCGAGGAACAAAAATTTATTCGATCGCGATATGCCTTCCGATTTATTGTTTGGAAGGAAAAACTTGAAAGTTCTTTGCAGGCAGGATCATTCAAGATAAGTCCATCGCAGTCGCCGCAAGAAATCGCGCTGGCACTTACCAAAGGGACAAGCGATACATGGGTAACATTGTTGGAAGGTTGGCGCAGTGAGGAAATCGCGGATGAACTTGCAAAGACATTGGGAAATCAATTTGATAAAGCACAGTTTCTTCAACTTGCAAAGCCACGAGAAGGATATCTTTTCCCCGATACATATCTTATTCCACAACTCATCACTCCAGAATCAATGATCAATATCCTTCAGAAAAATTTCGACAAAAAAATGACGCAAGAAATGCTAGACGAGATTACTCGTCAAGGAACAACGCCAGAAAAAGTTGTTATTTTGGCCTCGCTCGTCGAACGTGAGGCGCGAACGCCCGCTGCTATGAAAATTGTAGCCGGCATTTTGGAAAAACGACTGCAAACTGGATGGCCATTGCAGGTGGATTCTACGTTGCAGTATATAAAAGGATATGATGCTAAACAAAAAACATGGTGGCCCATTCCATTTGCCGATGACAAAAAACTGAAATCAGCCTATAACACCTATTTGAATGTCGGACTTCCTCCTAAGCCGATTTGCAATCCAAGTCTTGCCGCAATAACCGCGGTTGTGTATCCGGAACAAACCGAGTTTTGGTACTATATCAGTGATAATCAGGGTGGCATGCACTATGCCACAACAATCCAGGAACACAACGCGAATGTTGAAAAGTACTTGAGGTAAACATGTAAAAGCTCGACTTGGTGTTTCGAGATACATGGATGCGCTTGGAGGATCCGTGTATCGAGAAATCAGCAAGTCGAGCTTTCCTCCTTGACGTACTCTAGTTTTATTGGTATCATCCTCATCACTTTTGAACTCGGTAAGTTCTTGGGGAACTCTTGATAACATTCAACTCGTAACGCCAAGCTTTTGAGCTGGAGGGCATATATGCCCTTTTTTCCGTTGCGCACAACATACGACCGATACGACATAGAAAGGCGACTATGAAGCAACCGCGTCAATACTGGGGTAAAAAACGTACCATTCTTCCAGAACTCGACCTCACAAAGATTCAGCGCGACTCATATGATTGGTTTCTCCAAGTAGGTATCAAAGAAATTCTCGAACAAATCAGTCCGATTAAGGACTTTACCGGCAAAAACTGGGAACTTTCTTTTGGAAAATACACCTTTGGAAAACCCAAGCATACTCCCGAGCAAGCTCGCGACAAATCGCTCACGTTTGAGGTTCCTCTTCGCGTGAGTACAACCCTTTTAAACAAACAAACGAACGAAACCACAAAGCAAGAAGTTTTCCTTGGTGATGTTCCTAGAATGACACCCAATGGCACCTTTATTATCAATGGTGTTGAGCGCGCAGTGGTGAACCAGCTCGTTCGTTCTCCGGGTATTTTCTACTCTGGCGAACTCGATTTGTCTTCTGGCCGTATGCTCTATAAAGGCGAACTTCGCCCGATGCGCGGTTCTTGGATGGAGATGTCGGTTGGTCGAAATGACGCAATGACAGTAAAAATTGATCGCCACCGCAAAATCCCGGTTACAGTTCTCCTTCGTGCAGTGGGCATTACCGATGACGAGCAGATGAAAAAACTTTTCGCAGAAGTCGATACGCACGAAACACACAAATACATTGCTTCAACTTTAGAGCGTGATACCACCAAAACACAGCAAGAGGCACTTATCGAGATCTATGAAAAGATGCGCCCTGGTGAACCGGCAGTCTTAGAGAATGCTCAAGAACTACTCCAAGAGATGTTCTTTGATTCTCGCCGATACGACTTGGGAAGAGTTGGTCGATACAAATTGAATCGCCGCCTTGGGGTAAATGTTTCAAACGACCGCGATCACCAAGTTCTCACCAGAGAAGACATTGTTGCCGCAATTCGCTATCTCATTGTTCTCCAAAACGGCAAAGGCAAAGTTGACGACATCGACCACTTGTCTAATCGTCGCGTGCGTTGTGTTGGTGAACTTGTTGCCATGAATGCTTTCCGCGTTGGCGTTCTCCGTTTAGAGCGATCTATTCGTGAAAAAATGTCATTAACGAAAACTGACGAGAAACTCACGCCGTCCTCCTTGGTGAACGCTCGTCCACTCATTGCAACGGTATCGGAGTTTTTCCGTCGCAATCGTTTGTCCACAATTTTGGAACAAACGAATCCCCTTTCAGAGATTGATAACCTCCGCCGTTTGTCTGTGATGGGATCCGGTGGAGTGACAAGAGAGCGCGCCAGTTTCTCGATGCGCGACATTAATGCGTCCCAGTACTCACGCATTTGTCCGGTCCGTTCACCAGAAGGTCCAAACATTGGTTTGGTGACCTATCTTTCGTTATACTCTCGTGTTAACGAATACGGTTTCTTGGAAGCTCCATATCGAAAGATTGAAAAAGTAACTCGTGGCAGTGTAACCAAGATGAAGATAACCGATGAAATTGTATACTTGTCGGCAGACGAGGAAGAGGATTATTACTTGACTCACGCGGAGGTTGAACTCGACGAAAACAACTACATTACGCAAGAATGGATTCCGCTCCGCTACAGAAACGATTTCATGGAAGGCCCAGTAGAACAGGTGCAGTTTATCGATGTCGTTCCACGCCAAGTGGTGGGTACATCTGCCTCGTTGATTCCATTTATCTCTCACGATGAGGCCAACCGCGCGCTCATGGGTACACATATGCAGTGTCAGGCCGTTCCCCTGCTTAAGCCAGCGGCTCCAATAGTGGGAACCGGAATGGAAGCCGAGATTGCTCGCGCCATGAACCACGTGATTTACGCTCGCCACGCAGGTACGGTTAAATATGTGGACGGCAATAAAGTTGTGGTGGAACTTGATACTAAGACTGCAGAGAAGGCAAAACAAGAACTCGTATCTAGTGACTTAGAGTTTGTAAAAGTTGAGGGGAAAAACGAAGTCTATACAATCAAGAAGTTTGTTCGTAGCGCGCAAAGTACTTGTTACACCCAGCACCCCATCGTAACCGCTGGCGATAAAGTAAAAGTTGGCGACCTTCTCATTGATGGTCCATCCGCAGACCACGGTGAGTTGTCCCTGGGACAAAACTTGGTGATCGCGTACGCATCGTTCGATGGTTTGGGTTATGAAGACGCCATCATTGTTTCGGATCGCGTTGTTCGTGAAGATTTGCTGACTTCTATTCATATCAATGAGTATGAAGCGCTCGTTATGGATACCAAGCTCGGACCGGAAGAAATTACGTCCGATATTCCAAACGTATCTGAAGTCGAGCTTAGAAACTTAACCGAAGAAGGTATTGTTGCCATCGGTTCAGAAGTATCTCAAAATGATATTTTAGTCGGGAAGATCGCACCAAAAGGTGACACCGAACTTTCTCCAGAGGAACGATTACTCCGTGCAATCTTTGGTGAGAAAGCACGCGATGTTCGCGACACCTCTCTGCGTATGCCACACGGTGAAAGCGGAACAGTCATTGGTATAAATCTGCTCGATCGTGACAAAGGTGATGAACTTGATCCGGGCGTGAACAAAAAAGTGGTAGTGCTTGTCGCGCAGATCCGCAAGGTCACGGTTGGTGACAAGGTTGCAGGTCGCCATGGAAACAAGGGTGTTATCTCCAAGATTATGCCTGTGCAGGACATGCCATATCTGGAAGACGGAACGCCTGTAGATATCATTATCTCGCCACTCTCTGTTCTTGCTCGTATGAACTTGGGTCAACTTTTGGAAGCTCACTTGGGTTGGGCAGCAGACGCACTTGGATATAAAGTTGCGGTTCCGGTCTTTGAAGAGTTTGACGAACAAAAAATCTGGGATGAGTTGAAGAAAGCCGGTTTGCCAGTCAGCGGTAAAACCACTCTGTTCGATGGTAGAACTGGTGAAGCATATTTTGAACAAACAACCGTTGGTATCGGCTACATCTTGAAACTCATTCACATGGTTGAGGACAAGACTCACGCGCGTTCAACAGGACCGTACTCATTGGTGACGCAACAGCCACTCGGCGGTAAAGCACAGATGGGCGGACAGCGCCTTGGAGAAATGGAAGTCTGGGCACTCGAGGCTCACCGCGCAGCACACACACTTCAGGAAATGCTCACGATTAAATCCGATGATGTGGTTGGTCGTGCAAAAGCCTTTGAGGCAATCGTCAAGGACACCGAGATTCCGGCACCAACAGTTCCGGAATCGTTCAAAGTTTTAATGCGCGAGCTCAACTCGCTTGGTCTTGATATCCAGATGAACGAGGCTGTTGTGCAAGAAATTCAGGAGGAAGCCGATGAAGGCACCAAGGAAAAAGTGCAGGAAATCGCAGCAGCCGATGGTGCGCAGGCAGCGCAAGCAGCTATAACGGCCGTCACCGATGACGCAGTAGCACACATGACTACAGAAGACGCAGATGAGGCAGGAGTCACTGTCACCGATTCAGATGAACATGACTCAGCGAAGAAAAAAGGAGAACAGGTATGAAAACAGTCATAGATTTTGCAGCGCTCAAGATTCAACTCGCTTCTCCAAGCAGAATGCTGGAGTGGTCCCATGGTGAAGTGAGTAAGCCGGAAACAATTAACTATCGTACGCTCAAAGCGGAAAAGGGCGGATTGTTTGCAGAAGAAATATTTGGTCCAACAAAGGACTGGGAATGTTACTGTGGCAAGTACAAGCGCATTCGCTACAAGGGTATTATCTGCGACAAGTGCGGTGTTGAGGTTACGCTTAGTCGCGTGCGTCGCGAGCGCATGGGTCATATCAACTTGGCTACACCTGTTGCTCACATCTGGTTTTTTAAAGGCACACCGTCGAAGCTCTCGTTATTGCTCGACATCTCGCCGCGCAACTTGAGTTCGATCATCTACTTCAATCAATACATCGTACTTGATGTGGACAAGGACAAGCGCTCCGCGATTCTTGAGCAATTAGAAAAAGACATGATTGCCTCTATTGACGGGCTCAAAGAAAAAGCAAAAGGCAAAGCCGAGTCCATTAAGAATGAGTTAGAAATGGGTCTGCATGAACTTGAGGACAAGTATAAGGAGAAAGAAAAAGAGACTCGTGAAATCAAGAAGGAGGCCTCTCAACTGAAAGCAAAATCTCAACTCGCAAGTATTCAAGAGGACATGGAGGGTGAGGCATCAAAGATACAAGAAATATATCAAACTGTAAAAGAAATGGTCAAAAGGATTAAAAGACATGCAATTCTAAGCGAAGATGAGTATCTCAAGCTTATGGAGTACAACGCCACCGATCACTTGAGGGTAGGAATGGGTGCAGAGGCCATTTTAGAAGTCATTAAAGCAGTAGATCTCGCCAAACTTGCAGGAGAGCTTCACGAGGAAGTAAAGACTGCGGTTGGACAACGCCGTGTGAAGGCGACCCGTCGTCTCCGCGTTGTTGAGGGTTTCCGCAAAGCCAACATTAGTCCAGAATGGATGTTGTTCTTGGTTCTGCCGGTTATCCCACCAGATCTTCGCCCAATGGTCCAGCTTTCCGGCGGTCGATTTGCCACCTCGGATTTAAACGATCTCTATCGCCGCGTCATTAATAGAAACAACCGTTTGAAACACTTAATTGATCTTGGTGCGCCGGAAATCATTCTGCGCAACGAGAAACGTATGCTACAGGAAGCTGTTGACGCATTAATCGACAGTTCAAACGCACGCACCTCACAAGTTCGTGCGGTACGAAAACCATTGCGTTCGTTGTCTGAAATGCTCCGTGGTAAACAAGGACGTTTCCGCCAGAACTTGCTCGGTAAACGCGTGGATTACTCTGGACGTTCGGTGATCGTCGTCGGTCCAGAGTTGAACTTGGATCAATGTGGTTTGCCAAAAGAAATGGCACTAGAAATGTTTAAGCCGTATGTGTTAAGTGAGCTCATTAAACAAGGTATTGCGCCAAACTTAAAATCTGCGAAGCATGCCCTGGAGCGTCGCTCACCAGAGGTGTACAACACATTAGAAAAGATTATTGAAAATCATCCAGTGTTGCTCAATCGTGCTCCGACACTGCACAAGTTGGGTATTCAAGCTTTTTATCCTCAATTGATCGAGGGAAATGCCATTCGTTTGCACCCATGTGTTTGTGCCGGTTACAACGCTGACTTTGACGGTGACCAAATGGCCGTGCACGTCCCATTAACACTTCAGGCGCAAGAAGAAGCGCGAACGCTTATGATGCCATCACGCAACTTATTAAAGCCAGCCGATGGTTCTCCAATCACCGTGCCAAACAAAGAGATGGCGATGGGTTGTTATTACATGACCACTATCGACGAGGGCATTCCAGAGTCTACAACGATTTTCTCCGATGAAGAAGAGGCCGAGCTCGCGTATCTTTTGCGCAAAATTGCCTTGCGCCAGAAAATTAAGGTGCGTTTGACAATTAATGACCAGAAAACAAGTATTGTGGAAACCACCATTGGAAGACTTCGTTTTAACGCGATCCTTCCAGCTAACTTGCGCTTTATCAATAGTTCGATCAATGCAGGAGCGATCAAAGCTTTGGTGAAGAAAGCGATTAATCTCTGTTCAGCAGACGAGACATCGGCCATCATCGACAACATCAAGAACCTTGGATTTAAGAGTGCCACGATGTCTGGTCTCTCGGTTGCTGTGACCGACTGCAAAATGATCACCGAAAAGGGTGAGATTATCGAAACTGCAAACAAAAAGGCCGAAGGCGTTCAAGACAACTATCTCCAGGGATTGATTACCGAAGAGGAAAAGCGCCGTCTTACCTTTGAAATCTGGATGGAAACCACGGATGTGATCGCAGACAAAACATGGAATAACTTCAGTGAGAATAACGCTGTTAAAGTGATGATTAACTCTGGAGGTACGCGCGCGTCCAAGGATCAAGTGAAACAGTTGGCTGCTATGCGCGGTTTGGTTGTTGACCCATTAGGCAAAATTGTGGAGTTGCCAACAAAATCAAACTTCCGCGAAGGTCTCTCGATTTTCGAGTACGTGACCTCGGCTCGTGGTTCACGCAAGGGTCTTACCGACTCTGCGTTGAAAACCGCCGACGCAGGATACCTCACTCGCCGTCTTGTTGATGTCGCCCATGACGTGATTATTCGCGCCGAGGACTGTGCAACGCAAGAAGGTTTGGAAATTATTCGTGAGGGTTTACGCGAAAAGGTGTTTGAAAGTCGTATTATTGGCCGCGTCGCACTCAAAGATATTAAAAACGAAAAGAAACTCATTGCAAAGGCTGGTGAACTGATCGACGAAGAACGGGTACACCAGATTCTAGAATCTAGCATCTCGTCTGTTTGGGTTCGCTCGCCACTGACGTGTGAGTTGTCTGCTGGTATGTGTGCAAAGTGCTATGGTTGGGACTTCTCGAATAAGAAAATCGTTGAGGTTGGTACACCAGTTGGCGTGATCGCCGCCCAGTCTATTGGTGAACCTGGTACACAGTTAACTATGCGTGTGAAACATTCCGGAGGTATCGTTGGTCTCGACGTGACGCAAGGCTTGCCACGCGTTGAGGAACTGTTCGAGGCTCGTGTGCCAAAGAACTTCTCTCCAATTGCCGAGATTAATGGAAAAGTGTCGATTCAAGAAACCGACGCCGGACACAGTGTAACCATCAAAACCACGAGCAAACCAGAAGAGGTTCGCGAGTACATCATTCCAAAGACGAGTTTGCTCCAGGTTGGCAATGGTGACTTAGTGCACGCCGGCACGCAACTGGCTGCAGGTTCACTGGATGTGAAGGAAATCCTCCAAATTCGCGGCATGCGTGAGTCACAGCTGTATCTCCTGGAAGAGATTCAACGCGTGTATGAGTCTCAAGGTATTCCAATCAACGACGTCCACTTTGAGGTGATCATTCGCAAGATGAGCGACAAAGTCCGTGTTGAGACAGCAGGCGACACGATTTTCCTTCCGGGTGAGATCGCAACTAGATCCCGCTTTATTGGAGAGAACAAGCGCGTGTTGGCTGAAGGTGGAGAACCTGCAACCGCTACGGTTATGATCTTGGGTATCACCCGCTCCTCGCTATTCACCGAGTCTTGGCTCTCCGCGGCTTCCTTCATGGAAACCACGCGCGTGCTTGGCGAGGCTGCTTCCGAAGGTGCCGAGGATCCACTGCTTGGTCTCAAGGAAAACGTCATTATTGGCCGCTTAATCCCGACCAGTCCTGAACGAGCGATGATACGGTAAGTTTTTGATATTTAACAAGTTTTTTGATGTTTTACGAGTTCTTAGGCGTTGTTCGGAATGTTTGAAACCTACGGAAAGCAACAGGGACCCAAGAACGAGTAAAACAGTGAAAAACTCCTATTCTTCTTTCACCCTATAGCACACAACCACATCCCCCACCTGCACATCGCTAAAGTTTCTAAACACAATGCCGCATTCGGTGCCGGCTTTTGCGGACTCAATATCATTCTTTCCTGTTTTCATAGACTTCATTTTTGGATCAGCAACCACCACATCGGCGCGTTTGAGATGATACAGTTTGCCACGAGTAATCTCGCCGGTTTGTACCTTGCACCCAGCAACACGCTCGCCTCTCATGTCAAAGATTGCAGAAACTAGTGCTGTGCCGAGTTCTTCTTCATCGATTGATGGCTCAATGAGTTTAAGCACCTGTTTCTGCAGTTCATCGATTAAATCGTAGATAATGGCGTACGTTTTGACTTTTACTTTCGTTGACTCGGCAAGTTTTTTTACACCAGTTGGAATCTTAACATGGAAACCAACGATCATTGCGCCTGTAGATTCCGCCAACAAAACATCGGCCTCATTCACATCGCCAATACCTTTGCCAATCAGGATAACTTCGGAACCAAGAACGCCGTTTTCAATCGCTTCCAGCGTTCCAGCAACGTCAGATTTAATGATAAGTTTGAGTTTTATTTTATTGAGTTCTTCACCGGACCCCGCCGCCTGCGATTTTGACTGGAATGACTGCAACTCTGCGATTGCTTTTATCGTGCTGATCGAACTTCCAACCACTGGAGCTTCTGACCAACCCAACACTTCAACTGGTACAGAAGGACCAGCTATTTTTATGGTCTTCCCAACCGCGTCGGTCATGGCCTTTACCTTTGCCTCAACCTGGCCGGCAAAGATGGTGTCACCAACTTTTAACGTCCCTTGTTTTACTAGCACCGATGCAACCGCTCCCCGTTGAACGTCTTTTCTTGACTCAATGATGACGCCTTCAAAAGGTGCATCCGGGTCGGCTTTGAGTTCCTGCATTTCCGCAATGAGCGAAATCATTTCTAGTAATTTCTTCAACCCCTCGCCTGTCTTAGCGGAGACTGGAACCAACACAATGTCGCCGCCATATCCTTCAACGAACACTTCCTGTTCGGCTAACTGGGCTTTGACCATCTCGATATTTTTATCCGGTAGATCAATTTTTGTTATGGCAACTAGATACTGGACGCCAGCCGCTTTAATATGTTGTATAGACTCCACAGTCTGCGGCTTTACCCCTTCGGTTGCAGAAACCACCAACACAACAATATCGGTGACTTGCGCGCCACGTGAGCGCATCTTAGCAAAGGCCGCGTGGCCTGGAGTGTCGATAAATGTGATTGTTTTTTTTGCGTGTTCCACCTGATACGCGCCGATATGCTGAGTAATACCACCGGCTTCTTTGGCTGCAACGGTGGTATGGCGGATTGCATCCAATAACGAGGTCTTGCCGTGATCGACATGCCCCATGATGGTAACTACTGGTGATCGAGGCTGTACTGCCATTCCGCTCCTTATTTTAGTTTTTAGATTCTGGTTTCTAGATACTAGTTACTAAATCTGCGGTTGGAGTCGCCACTACCGGCTCCATTGTCACTACGGCTCTTGGTGGCTGGCTTAGGGTTAACGCAGCCTTGATCGCTGCCATTGCCTTTGGCCCAACTCCTCCAAGCGTCTCAACTTCGGTTAAATGGTCGCGGAGTTGATACAGCGAGGTATACCCTTTTTCCACCAACAAGGCGCGAACAGCAGGTTTCAAACTCAACTGATCGATCTCGAACTCTTCATCTCCCGTCACGGTTGCTGCCTGCACTCCGGTTTGTGACTTGATCGTGACTTTATAACCGGTTAACTTGGCAGCCAAGCGCGCATTCTGTCCACCGCGCCCAATCGCCAAAGAAACCTGGTCATCCGGCACAGTAACAACTGCAACGTTTTTCTTCTCATCGATCTCAACCTGAAGATTCTCGGCAGGAGCCAAGGCCTGCTCAACAAGCATCTTAGGATCGTCGGTGTATTGAATAATATCGATTTTTTCGTTGTTGAGTTCCTTAATAACTTCTTGAACGCGAACGCCTTTTTGTCCAACGCACGAACCAACTGGATCAACACCCGCTTGGGAAGAAAACACCGCCAACTTGGTGCGAACACCAGCCTCACGCGCGATGGCTTTTACCTCAACTGCACCGGAAGAAACTTCCGGAACTTCGCGGGCAAACAGTTCTTTAACAAGCTCTTTTGCGGCACGCGACACAATAATGGTTTTGCCGCGAAGTGTCTCGCGAATGTCAGCAATGTACACAGTTAAACGCGTGTTTAGCCGATAGAACTCACCGCGCATCTGTTCTTCCGGCGGCATGTAGGCCTGGCCTTTGCCAATGTCCATGATGACATTCTTGCCGTCATGCCGGAGAACCATACCCGTTACAATTGTGCCGATTTTTGTTGTATACAGTTTGATCACCGCGTCACGCTCTGCCTCGCGAACTTTTTGTAAGATAACCTGTTTGGCTGTTTGGGCCGCAATACGGCCAAAGCCGGCTGGGGTAACATCGATACGCTTTTTGCCGACTACTTGAAAGACTTTTGCTTCGCCGGTGAGCGCGTCGATCTCCGCTGAAAACACATCTTCTTCTGTGGTAGTTGGATTGTCTTTTCGATATGCGGCAACAATGGCTTCCTCTATAGAGGAAAGGACCAAGGCCGCATCGATATTGCGCTCGGTTGCGATCTGATTGAGCGCGATACTGAAGTCCGAACGTGTCTGTGCGTGTTGCGTTGTTGCCATACTGCTCCTTTTCTGTGTATATAAAGGCTATTAGTAATAAAAAAGGCGGGCACAAATCCCACCTTCCCTTTCACAATTCCTAGAGGAGTATACCAGGGATGAGGATGGGGGTCAATGGATTCGAGCTTTTTACGAAAACTTCTTGACTTAGCTCTTACTCCAGGTCAAACTCGGCAACTAGTGCCGATTGACTGATTATTTCTTTAACATTCATGTATTCGTGTTGTTTCATCTCGATAATTTTCCATTCCTCATCGATCCGCTCCCATGGGAACAACAGCTCTCTTTTATACTCTAACCCTAATTTGCGGCATTCTTCGTCCGTAAGTTCCTTGCAGCAATTTGTAAGGTTTCCATAAAATGAGACCTCGGCATCCTTAACAACGTCTTGATAGTTGTAATCCATGTTTGAGGCGCCATAAATGATTCGACATTTGGGAAAGGCCAATTTTAAATCACGGGCCGCATATTTTGCCTGATTGCCATAGCAATGGTTTCCCTCAATAAGAACGAAGGTTGGATTTTTTCGAAGAATAACGTCGCGATTAATCCCAAACATTTTTCGAAGTTCGCATTTCTTTCCAACAAAGAAATATTTGTACTGCACTGGCAGAATTGTGAGAACATCGAGGGCATAGGCAATAAAAGTTGCAGGAATGTTGCCTCCTCGGAGAATGGGAACAACCGCGTCAACATTGAGTTGATTCGCCTGAACGTAAGTCACCACTTTATCGGTTAGCTTTTGAAGTTCTTTACTGTATTCTAACCAGTCTTGAATGTAATAATTGCTCTTTTTATATTTCTTGAGTGCGTCCCTTAAAAGATTTTGATCTTGCATATTGGGAGAACCCACTTCAATCTAGAACACTCAAAAACGTTTTCCAGTTAATAATTTCGTGATTATTCACTTGTTGCTCTAGTTCTCCGTTATACACCAAGGTAGTGGGTACATTTTTTTGAGGATCCAATGATTGCCATTGCAACAATCCCTTTAGCATCTCACTGTTAAATGTTTGACCCGCTTTAATTTCTATACCACTCTTGTTTTCACCTCTATCAATCACCATGTCCACTTCATTACCATTACTGTCTCTCCAAAAATAGATTTGTTCATTTTTTCTCAAGTTGAAATTACTTTTGTATACTTCAGTGATAACGAAGTTTTCAAAAATTTGACCATACGCATAGTGTGTTTCCAACTCGTTTACAGAATTGATTTTTAATAAATGGCACAATAAACCCGTATCACAAAAATAAATTTTAGGACTTTTCGTTATTCTCTTTCCAAAGTTTTCATAATAGGGTTGCAAAGAATAAACAATATAACTCGCCTCCAAAATACTCAGCCAAGACTTAATAGTTTTATAATTAACACCCACATCGTTTGCCAGCGAAGAAAAATTGACCAACTGTCCCACTCTCCCCGCTAATAATTGCAAAAATTTCTGAAAAACACTCAAATCGCCAACGTTTTTTATTTGACGAACATCTCGTTCAACATACGTACTTAAGTAATCTCGATAAAAATCTTCGGGATGAATATCTTTTACCAATGACCTGGGGTAAAAACCCCTTAAAATACTTTGTTTGCTTTCAGCAAAAAGACCACTATATGTACTGCCCCGTACTTCGGAATAAGACAAAGGAAGCAAAGTGAAATTTGCAACTCTCCCCGCTAAGGATTGAGAAATACTCTCAGCAATTGAAAAATTTTGTGATCCTGTAATGACAAATTGTCCATCTATTTTTTGAGCATCAACTTCAACTTGAATGTATGAAAGCAACTCGGGGAATTTTTGAACTTCATCTATGATGATTCGTTTACCAGAGCCAACCTTCATAAAATTCTTGGGATCACTCTTTGCCAGAGCTAAACTATCCAAATTTTCTAAATTATAATAGATGTAGTTGGGAAAAAGTTCTTGAGCTAAGCTCGTTTTGCCAGATTGTCGAGGACCTGTTATTGAAATAACCGGATATTTTTCTTTGAGTTCAAGAATTTTACTTGTGATGGTTCTGTGTATCATACAGATTATTATAGTTTATGCAAATTAGTATTTCAAGTGCTATTTTGCATATTTGAAAGAATTTGCGGAGGAGGTGGGATTTACCCGCTCCGTGTGCTACGCACTCGGATGCGAGTACTTGTCATGTTCGCTCCGCTCACTTGACTGGCTTCTCATCCTTCTATCTCTATAAATCCACAACCCGACTTTGTCGGGGTTATGGATTTGCGGAGGAGGTGGGATTCGAACCCACGATAGCTTGCGCTGATAGTTTAGTAAACTATTGCCATAAACCACTAGGCGACTCCTCCAACATTCCTATTTTACCAGAGAATATGCATGTTGTGACCCATTCCATCATTAGTGCTATAATTTGTGAAAATTATTGAAAATATGTCTAACACTTTTATTATTGACCACCCTTTTGTTATCGATTCTCTCTCGCATCTTCGAGATAAAAACACAGATTTGCAAAAGTTCAGACACCATTCCGATAAAATCTGCCAACTGTTATTTGCAGAAGCAATGCGTGGACTCACTTTTCGTGAAGAAATCATCGAAACTCCGCTTGCCCGAATGACAACACAAAAACTTGTGGATGAAATTGTTGTGGTGCCTGTACTGCGCTCTGGAATCGCCATGTTATTTGGTGCGATGCAGTTGCTTCCCAAGTCGAAGATTGGTTTTGTCGGTTTACAGCGGGATGAAAAAACAGCAGTCGCTTCAGAATACTACTGGAAGCTTCCGCCGATTAAGCATAATAGTGTTGTTATTGTTACTGACCCTATGTTGGCCACAGGAGGATCTTTATTACATCCCCTGCGTAGGGTTCAAAAAGAAAAACCAAAAGAAATGCGTGTTGTGTGCGTTATCGCCGCTCCGGAAGGAGTTTCTGCCATTAATCAGGAGTTCCCCAAGGTAAAGATTTTCACTGCCTTTGTGGATAAAAAACTCAATGACAAAAAGTATATCGTGCCAGGATTAGGCGACTACGGCGACCGATATTTCGGGACGACGGAATAGATTTGTTGGCGGAGGAGGTGGGAATCGAACCCACGAGACCCTTTTGAGATCCGAGTTTAGCAAACTCGCGTCGTAACCACTGGACCACTCCTCCAAGTCGCCAATTGTACCATGATACAATGCGGCCATGCGCATCGCACTCTTCGGCGGAAGTTTCGACCCTCCACATCTGGGGCATCTCACGGTTGCCAACGTTGTTGAGCGCCAAAAAATCACCGATGAAGTGTGGTTTGTTCCGTGCGCGAATCACCCATTCGCAAAATACATGTCTCCGGCGAAAAATCGATTGGACATGTTGGAATTATTACGCAACAAACACACCATTTATACATATGAACTTGAAAAAGCTACTCCAAGTTACTCGCTTGAAACATTAGAACATGCCGTGAAAGAATTTCCACAACACTCATTTGTGTGGCTAATCGGATCGGATCAGGTTGGTGTGTTTCATAAATGGTATCGATACGAGGAACTGCTTAAAAAATTCACGGTATTAGTATACCCACGAGAAAACCATCCAGTTGATATGTTATTGCCTGGTATGCAAGCAGTGAAAGACTGCCCGATTATCTCGGTTGCCTCGACAGAAGTGAGAAACGCGGTTCATCATCGTCAATCAATAGAAAAATTCGTTACAAAAGAAATCGCTGAATACATCAAAAAAAATCGACTGTATGTATAATGTTGATATGGCGAATAAGAGTAAGCAAAAGATCGAAAAAATTATTGAGTTCATTGAAAACACCTGGGCAAAACAATCCATGCAGTATGCCGTGATTGGGGTTTCCGGTGGAATCGACTCCGCAGTTTCATTATCTTTACTCGCCCGCTCCCTACCCAAACAAAACATTTTTCCTGTTTTACTGCCGTACGGTCGGCAAAATATGGACGATGCAAAAACTATTTGTGTTTGGAACTCAATATCTCAGGAAAATTTGATAGAACTGAACATTAAGAAAGTTGTCGATACAATTTGCAGCCAACGTAACATACCTTCTAGCGACAAAGTGCGTCGTGGCAACGTCATGGCGCGTGTTCGTATGATTTTTGTGTATGATCTGGCAAAAGCAAAAAACGCGCTCGTTTGCGGGACAGAAAATAAATCGGAGCATTACCTTGGGTATTTCACACGATTCGGCGATGCTGCTTCGGACATTGAACCTCTCATCTCTTTATACAAAACGCAGGTTCGGGACCTTGCGCGGGAGTTGGGTATCCCTCAACAAATTCTTACGAAACACCCATCCGCGGGATTGTGGAGCGAGCAAACAGATGAGGATGAACTTGGATTTACGTATGAACAGGCAGACCAAGTGTTAACTGAATTGATCGATAAAAAGAAAAAGGTTGATTCAATCGTTATCGAAAAAATTTCTCCAGAAACTATTCAACGTATTAACGCACGAGTGCAATCAAACCGATTCAAGTTAGAGGTACCATACACGATATGAATAACAATATGAGCGCGCCATCTTTCAAACAATTTTTCCAGCCAAAACGCATACTGTGTTTGTTCGCGCATCCCGACGATGAAACCTTTGGCCCTGGTGGATCGCTGGCGGTTTGGAGAAATCAAGGCGCGGAGGTTCATATTATTTGCGCGACTCGAGGAGAGGCTGGAGGAAGTCCGACAGCGCGCGTGAAAGAAATCAAGGCTGCAGCTAAAATCTTGGATCTCAACTCTGTTACTTTTCTCAAATTTAAGGATGGGAAGATCGGCAATAGCCATCTTCTTGAACTCGAAAACGCTTTTATCCCCTTCATCAATACACTCAAACCCGACACCATTGTTACGTTTGATTTAAATGGCGTTTCCGGTCACTTGGATCATATCGCTGTTGCCTCGGCAGCAACACAAGCATTCAAGAAAACCAAGGTTGCAAAACAACTGCTGTATTTCTGTACCTCGGAGAAATTAAGCAAACTTATGGATCACTATTTTATTCATTTCCCTCAAGGAAAAAAACGGGAGGACGTTGATCTTATTGTCGATATTGCTCCGGTTTGGGAAAAGCGCGTGAAAGCGATGTACGCGCATCAATCACAGATAAAAGATGTAGTCCAAATTCTGGCGCGAAGAAAACTGATTAATGCGCCGAAGGAAGAGTGGTTTATGATTCGAGCGAAGTAGATACAAAACTTCCGGCTTTGGGAAAATATATTGAATGGGTAAGATACTTGTTATCCTCGGCGAGAACCTGTTCGTTTCTTTCTTTGCTTTTGTCCGGCACTTCTATCTTTCCGTTTATTATCAGCTCTGTGATTATCTCCCATCCCTTCACACATCAATGTTTGAAGAGCCATATACATAATTCCCTGCTGATCTTCAGGAAAAGCGATCTCTCCCCGATTATATTTATCTAAAACTATCCGTGCTTCATTTGCGGTTTCTGGTGGATATTTTATATTAGTTGCAAGAATTTTCCTTGCTTGATGAATTTCCATGAGGGTATTATATCAAATCATATCAATTATTCAAAAAGGAAGTATCCATCAAGTCATCTCCTACAAGGTATTCATCAATCTTTGTGACTGCATCAACAATATATTGAATATATGGACTAGGACTTTTTTGCATAAATTACCTTTAGATCATCCTGAATATAAGGTTTCACGTATTTACTCAGCCCTTGTTTGGTTACCAAATCAACTTTTACCCCTAAAATATCACTCATCTTTTGCTCCAAACCAATCAACTTTATAAGTCCTGGAGTTTTATCAAACGATACAAGCAAATCAATATCGCTTCCCTGTTTTTGATCGCCTCGAGAATAGGATCCGTAGAGAGCCATGTATGAAATATCATTTGTTTTGGCAATCTGGGTAAGATTTTGCTAGTGTTGTTGAATTACTGTTGGCAACATAGTACGAGTATATCAATTAAAGTTAAGAAAATAACAACTAATTTTTTCATATAATGGAGACTAAATAAAGTATCGCAGAAGTCTAAGTTCTAAAGTTCTGCATCAAATATCATCGAGTACATAAACGGTAGCGCGTGGACAACCAGTTTGCCATCTTTCTCGAAACAAAACCTTGTGTATACCTCATCATTGTGAATTGTTTTCAATTTATACTCTGATGGTAAACCACTCACTTTTATTTGCGGAGCTATTCTCATCCTATTGGCGTGAAGACATTCCCACATTCCATTACCAATGGCATAAATCCTTGGGGAAATATTTGGCATCTGTTCAAATATATTAGTATTTAATAATTTTGATATCGAATCTCGAAGCTCCTTTTCTTGAGTTACGCACGAAACGGAGGACAAAAAAAATTTAATATGGGCAATTTGGGTTAGTAAAAAATTCCTTGTGTGCTCTGCAATTGTTCCCTCTCGTGAGGAAAATATTGTGGATGGATATAAATTTAGCAAAGAACTCATCGTCAAACCAAGTAAACTCCTTTTCCCAGTAAAACTCTCAATCAGTTGTAAAATTGAGTATGACTCATTATTATAATCCCAATCAAGATACTTATATTTTCCCCAAAATTTATCTCTTATTTTTTCGTCATCAATCTTCACCACAATGATCTTAAAATCATTACCTCGTTTTTCCTTTTCTTTTTTGGCCTTTGCCATCTCGGAGCAAATAAATTTACTATTGTAGATATATTTTGAGTGTAAAAGAAGATATCCCTTACTCTGTTCTACTCCCTCTAGAAGACTAGGCTGAATATCCGAACCAAAATCTAAATGTGACTCGTCATACCAAGGATTCACATCATTTGACTTTGAAGTATAGAAAATCAACTTGGCTATTTCTTTGTATCTGGAACTATGTGAAATAAAAAAATCAAACATCTTAGTTTAGATTCTACCTCATCAGAACAAGACTCGGCGGAGGCGGAGGGACTCGAACCCACGATCCCTTGCGGGAGAACGCTTTCCAAGCGTTTGCCATAGCCACTAGGCGACGCCTCCAA
>CAYILC010000004.1:0-2264 GCA_964364145.1 uncultured Pseudomonadales bacterium | reverse complement strand
TTTCCTCTTTCGGCTGATCCTGCAACACCTGTCGAATATCCGAAAGCTCGCGTGCGATTCTATCCAACTTGGCCTCAATATTACTTTGCACATCTCCAATAAAATACGCGATTGGGTGCAATGTTGCGTTACTCAATTTTTCCAAAGACTCCAATGGAGGATCAACACGACCAACTTCATATGCCGAGATTGTTTTGTCCGACACACCAATAACGTCCGCCAGTTGCTGTTGAGACATGCATGTTCGCAAACGCGCTTCTTTGATTCTTTTGCCGAGTTGTGTTCTATCGAGCATACTTCCCCTTGACATTACTATCTTGCTATAGTAGATTTCTATCTACTAAATATAGAGTATTATTTATGTTTCCTCAAGTCCTATTACTTTGTCAAAATTCTCGTCTTAGAAGATTATACCATCATGCGGCAGAAGGGATAGAGTGCGAAGTAAAGCCTTGTAGTACGGTAGCAGAAGCCCTTGTACAACTCGTGGTATCGCCCGCGAGTGTCATTATTATTGAAGAGTCTGTGCCGATTTTCGAGATCACCGTTTTCCTTGATGTGCTAGTCAAAAAACAGGAGTGGAATAAGGCTGTGTTGTTTATCATTGGTTTTGAGGGAAGACACCATGTATTTCCGATGTCCGCGCGATTTTGTTCGGGCGAATCGCAGTTTGTAAGCTTGCTGAAAGAAACTTGCGCTACACTATAGCGCATGAATGGTTCCCGACTCCGCGATACTCCTATAAACGCAAGACCTCGCGAGCGTTTGATTTCGAGTAATGCAAAAATCCTTAGCACAAAAGAATTATTTACTGTGATCTTGGGATCCGGAACACGAGAAACGCCTGTTGAACGCGTGGCCTCGCAGATAGCAACACTTTTTGAAACACACCAAGTTGGAAACATTACCGTAGATGAACTTTTAAAAATACGCGGCATCGGGAAATCAAAAGCCTGTGCGTTACTTGCGATGGTAGAACTTGCAGATCGACTAAAAACTCGTCAAGAACTTATGTTTCGATCACCAACCGTGGTATGGACGTTCCTCCAGCGATACGCCGAATCACAGAAAGAGCAGTTGATCTGTCTCTATTTGAATGCCAGATATCAATTGGTACATCAAGAAGTATTGGCGGTTGGTGCCCTCAATCAACTTATGATTTCCCCACGAGATGTATTTTCTCCAATCAAGCACTATCCTGTTGCATCGATTATTTTGGCACATAACCATCCGTCTGGCGACCCAACACCGTCGGAGGATGATATAGCGTTTACGCAAATGATGAAGAAGGCTGCAGATTTATTGGGAATTGAACTGGTCGATCATATTGTGATTGCGAAAACATCATGGGCTTCAATGAAAGAACAAGGGAAACTTATTTAGAGTTGCTCAAACTCTTCCATCAACTCTCTCTGTCTTCGCGAAAGATGTTCCGGAATTTTTATAATCAATCGAACATACTCATCGCCACGTCCTTTTCGTTGGAGATAGGGAATACCTTGCTCGCGCAGTCGAACCATCGTGTTCGGCTGGGTGCCGGGACGAATTTTTAAGGTAAGATTCCCATCGATAGTTTTTACTTGAGCATTGCCGCCAAGAATTGCCATGGTAAGCGGAATTTCTTGATCAACATAGACATCGTAATCGTCGCGCCTAAATGTAGGATCGGGTTTAACGCTTAAGGTAATATCGAAATCACTGTAGCGAATCCTTGTACCACTGTCCGCACCTGCGGGGATTTTAATGGTGTGTCGTTTTCCTTCAATAGACACTGTTTGCTCCGCGCCTTTTGCCGCGTCCATAAAGTCTATGGTCAGCGTATATCGAGGTTTGCGCTTTGCGCGTCCACCAAATGGATTGCCACCTCCACCAAAAAAGCTTTCAAAGATTTCGAATGGATCGGCACCAGCACCAAAATCGAAACCCTCAAAAGGATTCCCTCCCCCGCCGGTCGATTGATATGAATAGGTAAATGGACCCTGCTGACCAAAGCCTCCCGCAAATGGATTGCCGCCTGCTCCTGCGCCGCCAAAGCCTGCTGATTGATCAAATGCCGCGTGGCCAAATTGATCATAGTTTTTTCGTTTGGCTGGATCGCCAACCACTTGATAGGCCTCGTTCACTTCCTTGAAGTTTTTTTCTGCATCTGTGGACTTGTTGCGATCGGGGTGAAACTCTAACGCCTTTTTACGGTACGCCGCTTTCACCTCGTCCTGCGAAGCAGATTTAGATAGATCGAGAACTTCGTAAAAGTCGCGTTTCAT
>CAYILC010000003.1:0-23674 GCA_964364145.1 uncultured Pseudomonadales bacterium | reverse complement strand
GTCAAAATCGTGAGGATGTCCTTCTTCCCCTTTTTCTTTGCTTTTCCATACACTTGCTGATAATGACGCAACAGTGCAGTACACGTGTTCTTGTCCATAACGCTCCTTTTTAAGGAGCCATTATGGTGACATTCTTATATGACGCAACGAATCGATTTGAGTGACATTTTACGTGACGCTAATCGCCATCTGTTCAAACTTATGAAAATGGTGTATAATAGGGGTGTATGAACAAGTCACTCACACCAAAAGAACAGGCGATTCTCTCCTATATCAAGGAGTTCATTCGCAATCGTCCAACTTCTCCTACACTTGAGGAAATTAGAAAACATTTCGGCTACGATTCTCTTAACTCTGTACAGAAAACAATTGTGTCTCTAGAGAAAAAAGGGGAAATCACACGCAAAAAGTTCAAAAGAAGAAACATCTCTCTTACTTCAGAAGACAATAACCACACCTTCCCGATTCCAATCATAGGTAATGTTGCCTGTGGAGCACCAATTCTTGCCTCCGAAAATATTGAAGGATACTTTCCTACCGATACCCAGTTCTTGAAAGGCTCTCCTAAAAAGTATTTTTATCTCCACGCGAGAGGAGATTCTATGGATAACGCCGGAATACATGATGGAGATCTCGTTCTTATTCACCAGCAAACGACAGCAAACGATGGTGATCAAGTTGTAGCTTTAATCAACGACAGTGCAACCATTAAAATACTGAAGAAAGGTAAAGGCTATATTGCCCTTGTGCCTAAATCCTCTAATTCTGAACATAAACCAATCATATTGAGGGAGAACTTCTCCGTTCAAGGAATCGTAGTTCACTCCTTCCAGCTCTGATCTGCCCTGGTTTGTGGAATATACATTATCCCAACACGGATACGTCGTGATTCGTGTAATCAGAGAGGAGGTTAATATGGGAACATTTAAAATCCAAAGAGCCATTAAAGACGGCCGGTATTATTACTGGTGGCGATTTATGGATGGAAATAACAAAATTATCTGCAACAGTGAAACGTATTGGGAAAAATCGAGTGCGTTGCATTCAATAGGCCTTGTACAAACATTGGCACGTGATTCAAAAGTCGAAGACGACTTTTAACACCGAGGGGGTTGAATGTGAATCAAATCGCATTCAATCCCCCTCTTCTAAGAAGAATTATAAACGATATGCCAAATAATAGGATACCAATTCTTGATTCATCTCATGTGCTCATGAGTCCTCGAAGAGCTTTACTTCGGTTCGAAAATATCAAACAACGTTTTGGTCTTACACTAGCCGTCAAGTCAGATAGTTTCCAAAAAGCTCGCGAGGATTGGATTGCTGGTGTCTTTTTACTTGGTTATTCTGTACTCACAGGAGAAAAACAATATTGGTTAAAAGAAAACCCTATCAAACAAGATACTCCAGATATATTTGCATATACCTATAGGGATCCTTATACAAAAAATGAAATTGGTGTAGTTAAAGAAGAAATTCCTCTAGAGATATGTGAGTATCCCACTGAAGCAGATTTGGGAATAGTTGCACACATTCAAAAGAAGCTGAAGGACAAGTTCTACCATCCAGAAACTTGGCTTCTATGTTATATTCGAAGACCAGGTGAGACAATACGTCTTATTGATATCATTCAATGCCTGTATGCTCCCAAAACTGCAGTACGAGAAATATGGATATTATTTAATCTTGAGGGAACACCATTTGCCGACTTCCATATAGCACGTGTTTATCTACGAAATTCTCCCCAAAAGGAGGTTGCAGCCTCTTTCAGTGGCAACTACATAGAATTATCAAAAAAATATCAATCAGATTTTCTAAAAGATACTCGAGCTAGTGGAAAAACTGTAAAAATTACACATGGGGAAACTGTAATTGTTCCTTTACCCTCGCTTCATTGAGACAAGACCTATGAACAGATTACAAAATAAAAATTCTGAAATCTCGCCCTCAATAATTCTATTTCTATTTGTGGTTTTTACTTGGATCGTTGAGTTTAATTGCAATATTTCTTCCCCAACTGATGTCTGTGTAAATTTCACCGCAAAAAACCAACCAGATCCACCACAAGAAAATCCAATTAGATTCCCCTTTTATACCCATTCTGAAGCAGCAGCAAGTACAGCATCATCTTCCCCATCCTTTGAACCTTTCGAATTCGATGACATAGTATAAAATCTTGCAAAAGATACTTACTTGAGAAAAGAAACCCCTATGAAAAAGAACAATTTGTTAATAAGTAGCGACAAACCAGGTGACCGTTTTTGAACGGTGTCATGTGTGTCCCCACCAGGAATCGAACCTGGATTTAGGGTTTAGGAAACCCCCGTTCTATCCGTTGAACTATGAGGACATTTGGGGTATTTTACCTTATTCATGAAGTTAGCGATATGCTTCTCAATTGTCGGGGTGCCCGGACTCGAACCGGGGACCTCATCGTCCCGAACGATGCGCGCTGCCAACTGCGCTACACCCCGAAGTTTCTCGTCCATTGCATTACTCTCTACGTGTGCCCAAATAACTCTGTTTCAGAGATCTACTTCCCCAACTCCTCACTCGAGTACACCAAACACTCAGTTTCACTTTCGTACTCGTGAACTTCTTTCTTCGCGTTAAACAGCAAGTTGAGTTCTTTTTCCGCTCCTTCAACACTATCTGAAGCGTGGATGAGGTTATTGGACTGGCTCATGGCAAAGTCGCCGCGAATCGAACCTGCCTCGGCGGCACGACCCTTGGTAACGCCAACAATCTTGCGAATCGTGTCGATCGCTTCCAAACCTTCCCACACCATCGCCACAGTTGGCGTCTGCATCATAAACTCCTTTAATCTTGGGAAAAATGGCTTCTCCTTGTGATGCGCATACCACTGATCCAAAATCACATCATTCAGTGCGACCATTTTGATGGCAACAAGTTTGAGACCTTTGCGTTCAAATCGAGAAATAATCTCGCCGATGAGTCCGCGCTGCAAGCCATCCGGCTTCACCAGTATCACCGAGCGCTGAGTGAGTGGATGATTCATATGTTCCTTTCACTTGTTTTAATATATAGATTTCTATGAGGTATTGTATCAGAGTTTTATTGAATCTGGCGTACATTCAAGAATCCTTCACCATTCCTAATTTATATCCCCAAAATCTTTTTAAACTTCTCGTCACTCTCAAACGGTCCGATCATGGCAAAGTACAATGCATTTTTATCCAACAATCGCCTGGCGACTTTTTGTACATCTTGTAAAGTTACAGCAGAAATCTTTGCCAACGCTTCTTGTTGCGTTGTTACTTTCCCCTCAAGCAACTGTTTACTCCCATAATAATTCGCAATACTTTCGCTGTCCTCAAAATCGAGAATCGTTTTACCAGTTAAATAATCTTTCGCGTGTTTTACCTCATCAGCAGTAATGTGTTTCTTTCCAGAGGTTTCAGCCAAAACAAACAACTCTTCCATGACCACCTTCACTGCCTCCTCCACACGCTTCGGATCAACACCTGCGGCAGCGCCAAACGTTCCCGCATCGTGATAGTAATCCATGTCCGAGTGCACGTAGTAACACAAACCGCGCTTCTCGCGAACTTCGGTGAACAAACGGGAACTCATGTTCCCGCCAAACAGCACTCCCAACACTCCCAAGGCATATCGATCAGGGTCTTTTCTGTCTACACCGGGAACGGACATGATGAAATGCGCCTGCTCGGTTTTTTTATATTCAATCAACATGTGTTTGCCAAAAGAAATAACATTCCCAAACGTGCGTTTTCCACCATTTTGACGATCAGAGCTGTCACTTTTTTTACTAAACGCTTGTTCTATTTCACCCAATAGTGTTTTTTTCTTTAATGCCTTGGCATCACCGGCGATCGTTACTACCATATTCCCCAAGCCGTACCACTGTTTTATATACTCAAGAAAATTCTCGCGCGTTACGCCATTCACGGTTTCTTTAGTGCCAATAATATCGCGTCCCAACTCGCTTCCCGCAAACAGCAGTTGCTCAAACACATCGCCAATGTGCCGCGCAGGCATATCTTGGTACATGTTGATTTCCTCAATGATCACGCCTTTTTCGCTCCTGAGGTCATCTTCCAATAACTTTGGCGTCAACAACATGTCGGACAACACATCTAGGGCCAAATTGATATGTGCACTCGCCGACTTCACGTAGTATCCCGTATATTCTTTTGACGTAAATGCGTTGAACTCCGCGCCAACTGCATCCACAGCCTGAGATAGAGCTCTTGGTGTTGGATAGTTCTCGGTCGCCTTAAACACCATGTGCTCTAAGAAATGTGAGATGCCACTCCACTCTGCCGGTTCGTATCGCGAACCTGTGTTGACGTACACAAGAACTGTTGCGGACTTCACGCCAACCATTGGCACAAGAACTACTGTTAAACCGCTTTTTAATATGTGCTTGGTGTAATCAGGTTTGTAATCTTGTTTTGGCATGTGTTGGATTGTAGCATATAGGTATGTTATTTGCCTCGCGTTTTATGAAACCATTATTTGAAAAAGTATCGATTCAATCGTTTTTATTATTCCTCGTCATCGTCCTGATTCCATCGAACCTTTTTCTCAAGTTCATATATCCCGGCGCATATGTGCATGGCATTTTGGTCGATTTTCTTTTACCCAAACTCTATCTTTCCGACTTCCCTATCATCGCGTTATTGATTCTGTGGATTGTAACAACAAAAATACCCAAGGCAGTTAAAAAAATCACTGGAATCTTGTGTCTAGCATCTACTGTTCATCTATTTTTTGTAGCTCTTTTCTCCCCCTCAACCACCCTTTCGACAGCGTGGTTTGTTGTAAAACTTTTTGAAATGGTGCTTTTTATGTGTTGGCTTGTTGACCATCGATTTCTACTCAAAGGACGCATAATAATACTTGCAATCTGCACGATGTTACTGATTCAAACTCCATTGGCAATATATCAAAACATAACACAACACCAGGTATTTGGATATTGGTTTCTTGGTGAACCAACGCTGAATGTCTCGCCCGAGATCGCAAAAACAGATCTTCCCGGTTCAGTTCGTATCTTGCCATACGGCACCACTCCGCATCCCAATATCTTGGCAGGAATCTCGGTTGCTTCGGTAGGATTTCTGATCTATGCAGGCGCAACTCCTCTGCTGATTATGTTCGCACTCCTCAATGCACTGCTCATCATTTCACTCACGTATTCGCTCTCCGCATTGATCGCGCTTGTTTTAGGTATTGGCACCATCCTGTACATCATTCGTGATAAATCAAAAGAAAAAACAAAAATCGAACGTTGTGCAGTGGTAGGGGTCGGCATTCTGTGCGCGATCACCTTGGTGTTTCTCTGTAGTCCTCTGTTGACCCCCTTTTTAAACCCATCTCAAAAACCTTCCGTACTTACCTCTCCGTCGATTTTACGTAGAGCACAACTTGAACAGATCGCGGTGAACGCTTTTCTTTCGTCCCCGTTGGAAGGCGTTGGGCTCAATCGCTTTACAATCGAGATGGAGCGCTTTGGAACAATCTCCGCAAACACAAAATTCCTTCAACCAACGCACAATATTCCCCTACTTTATCTCGCAGAAACAGGTTTGGTGGGGGTACTGTTTTTCATTCTTCTTTTCAAGATTGTTCACGAATATTACTCTGCCAATTTTTTTGGTTTTTGTTTTTTATTCATTCCGTTGAGCGTCCTTCTCTCTCTAGATCATTATCTTTTTACGCTTCAACAGGGACAACTTGTGTTCGCTTTCGTCATCGCAATGATGATTAAAAAAAGAAAATAACATGCGCCGATGATCCTGTCTTTACATCGTCTCGGGCGTTTGAATACCTAGCAACGTGAGGCTATTTTTCATCACTTGTGCCACGGCTTGAGTGAGTAAGAGTCTATACCCGGTTAATTCGCCTGCTTGAATAATCTGATTGGTCGCATAGTAGGTATTAAAGGCTTGTCCCAACGCAAAGACATAGGTACAGATGTGGTGGGGCGCATATTCCCGCGCCGCCCGTTCAACCACTTCCGGAAACTCACATAGCAATCGTTCAACAGCAGTGATCTCAATATTCTCAAGGGAGTTTGGCGTTTCTGCCGTACGTTTCTGCTCTCCTGCTTTCCTCAGCACCGATTGAGCGCGCGCGTATGTGTACTGAAGATACGGTCCGGAGTTCCCTTTCAGGTTTAGCACATCATCCCAGACAAACATCACATCTTTAGAACACTCACGCTTGAGGTCGTTATACTTGAGCGCGCCAATGCCTACTTCTTTCGCAACTTTTGGATTAAATGCGGAAGCGCGTTTTACTGCCTCGGCAAGTACGTCCTCCAACCAGATGGTATTTCCCTTGCGGGTGCTCATCTTCCCATCTTTAAACCGCATCATGCCATGTCCAATATGGACACGCTGCGATTTTTTCAGGTAGCCAAGCAGTTCCTCAGTCTCATAGATCTGCTTAAAGTACAGGCTCTGCTCTGCGCCAACCTCGTTAATGATTGTGATATCTTTCCCCCAAGTTTGAACACGGTATCGATCCGTGGCTAAATCTCGCGTGGCATACAAGGTCGCGCCATCTTTCTTCTTCACCATAAGCGGCGGATACTTGTCATTTGGGAAAAACACCAACAATGCTCCCTGACTCTCCTTGGCTAAACCCTTTTTCTGCAACTCGTCCAAAACCGGTCCCATCTTATCTTCGAAAAAACTCTCTCCCAACATCATGTCAAACTTCACATCGAGCATCTCGTACAACTTGTTAAACTGCACCATCGACCAGTCAACGCATTCCTTCCAAATCTTCCGCGCTTCTTTGTCTCCTTGCTCGAGTTTCAAAAACCATAAGCGCGCTTCGTCTTCTAGGGTTGGGTCTTTTTCCACCTCGGTGTGAAACTTCACATAGAGATCAACGAGATACTTCACTGGGTTTTCTGCTTTTTTAAGTTCTTTATCACTGCCCCATTTCTTGAGCGCGACGATTTGCTTTCCAAACTGTGTACCCCAATCACCGAGATGGTTGTCACGCAGAACAGAATAGCCGGAAAACGTGAGAATGCGAGCAATGGCATCACCAATGATGGTTGAGCGCAGGTGACCTATTGTGAAGGGTTTGGCGATGTTGGGCGAGGAGAACTCAACAATGACTGTTTTTCCTTTTCCCACCTGGAGACCGCCGCATGTTTCGCCTTTTTTTTGTATGTCCGTAATACTGTCTACGAAATACTTTTTTGATAGAAAGAAATTAATAAACCCTGGACCTGCAACTTCAACTTTCTCTAGTATTTTATGTTTTTTTGCTGTAATCTTATGAACAATTTTTGTCGCCAATTCATAAGAATTAATTGATTGTTTTTTTGCAATAACCAACGCAATGTTCGTCGCAAAGTCACCGTGTTCCGTTTGTGTTGGATGTTCGATGGTATATTCTCCCGCGGAAAGTTCTTGTTCAGAAAGGGATGAATGAATGATTTTTCGCAATTGATTTTTTACATTTGTCATGGTGATATCATAACACAAAGGCGTGGTGTATTAGCCCTAGAATTTCCTTCTTTTTTCTGCGGAGATTGATAAAAGATTCCCGCAAAAACACATTTCTTGTTTTTTTCTATCCCCTAACTTCTTACACCAGGCTAAAAAATACAAGCCTCTCAGAGCCTCAAATTCCCGCCTAACAATGAAATACTGACTCATGTACAGTCTTTTTCCCGCAGATATACTCGAGATCCACAAAAAGTATGCTGTATTCATTCCCTGGACTCCCCCACCCTTCTCGGGTAGACTGTATGCGATTTTCAGCTCAATATTGACGAATAATCTCCTCAAGAAGCTGTCTGGACATAAATAAACGAATATTACCAGTATAAAGATGTTCTTTAGATTGATTATTCATATCTTTTGTTGAGAAACAAGAAGTATCACTGCTCTATGTTGAGTGCTAATCATCCACATTTGTATGTAATACCGCAATTTTTGTGGGATCAATGGTTGTTTTTTTGGAGTACAGTTACGAATAATTGAGACCATAACTACAATAAACGATATCAAACCATATAAAATGCGTTTGATAGGCGCCATTTTGATCGTTCCAAACGGCAGCACACGAAAAAATATTGAAAGTTTGAGAAAGATCGTCACCGGAACATGAATGCGTGCAACAAGTGGCTCCCGCAAAAAATTTCGCACAAAAATCTTGAGCGACGAAGGAAAAAAGGCTCAGTATTGTTGGCGTGGTATCAAGCAAGCGAAAATAGAAAAATAAGATCATACGTATGACCATACTCATTTTCCGCCTGGAAAACATGCCTTTGAATGCCCTATCACAAGCGATGGATATGGTATAAAGCTTCATACTCGAGACAGAAATGAGGTACATGAGCCCGATGTAGAGAGTTGTTTCCTCAAGGAATCGCTTTGTATTGCGCGAATACCGAAAAGAATTCCCGCAAGCAGGTTTCCCTCTCGTGGAATAAGAAGTATTCGCAGTTTTTTCTCCAAATTACCTCGAGTTTTTTGGAAAAATCGACCAATTTTGCCAACCATAGAAAGACCCGAATGCCTGTCTTTTTGAATAACTTTATATTGTTGTACTATCAATCTTTTTTGTGTATATACACTGTTTGGCGAATGTATACCAGAGGTGCTAATTGTTCCCGTAGCCTGGACAAGATCTCCCACTCTCACCTGGTTCACATCTGGAAAATGAATTCGTAATAATCCATCGTAATAGACGTAGATAGTACGAATATTATACAAAGATTTACCAATCATGATAGGTTCACTATAGATGAGGAGCGTTTTCGTCAATTTTTCCCCAACACGATAGTTGTTTAAGATATGTAGTTCACGCAATATGTGCGTTAATACTAATAGTATTAATATGATCAGAATAATTCTATATTGCATCAATTTATCTTACATGACGAATATTGCGGTTTTCACGATTAATTGCCCGTGTAAAATGTAATTTCTGCTTTCATTCCGTCTAGCAAATGACTGGACAATCCTGTTTTCTCGGCAAAGTCCTGAAATGATAGATAGGGGCGTAAACTGACAATCTTTTTTGCTGTTACTTCGCCAACTCCTTGTAATTCTTCAAGCTGGACCAAAGTTGCAGAGTTCACATCCAAAAGACCATTTGACGTTTTAGCAGAGCTCTCAAGACTCAACATGGAAATATCCTCTTTTGCCGATACATGAATATGGTCTTGATCGTGAATTTTTTGAGCAAGGTTTAATTCCCTGGCTATTTTGTTCGGATCGGCGTTCTTTTCAAACCCACCGGCAAGTTCAATGCCGTCTTTTACTCTTGAGCCTTCTGCTAAACTATACACACCGGGGTTCTTGACGGCGCCGGACACATACACCTGAAGCGAGGCGGAAGGAGTGGCATGTTCTCCGGCAAATTCAGCTTTTGGTAATTCTTGGATCTGAACCGAGGCATCCATTTGACTACTCACCTGTTGTTGTGTTTTCTTACCTTCCCCTCGAGCATTCATTGAAGAAAAAATTCCGTATGAAAACGTGAATACGCCCATGAGAAAAACTGCCAGAGAAAGATAACCAAAATACTGTGAAGAGATAAAGCGGGTAATATGTTCGCGCATTTCACATCACCATACACGCGAAACCTTACAGATCGATTACAAAAAGACAACTGCCCCATTCTAGTATCTAGATACTAGATACTAGAATGGAGAATAAAATTCACCAATCTCTTGGGAACAATAATGGTTTTTGTAACAGTTTTTCCACCGAGTAAAGATTGTACCTTGGGATGATTCATGACCTGTTTTTCGAGTTGCTTGTCCTGAATAACCTTTTTAGCCTCCAACGAAACAGTTGTTTTAAACTTTCCATTCACTTGGACTGCAATCTCAAGAATAGAATCCTTGGTTAATTCCTCCGAAAACACTGGCCAACTTGATCGATGGAGAGAGGAGAAGTTTTTTGTGCCCGCCTGAACAAACAGTGTCTGATACAGCTCCTCGGTCATATATGGGGCAAACGGCGCCAACAACCCCAAGAATTTTTGCGCGTCATTTTTCGCCATAATTTCGCCTTCCTGAATCCAAACGTTCGAGCACTCCATCATGGCGGCAATACTTGTGTTGAACTTGAACTCCGCCATCTCTCTGCTGCATTTCTTGATGGTCTTGTGCAATTTGATCAAAAGGTTAGGACTCGTTTGTGTGCCAACTTTTTCGGTAAACAACCGCCAGATTTTCTGGAGCCAACGATGCATACCTGCAATACCGGTGTCTCGAAAATCACCGCCTTGATCATACGGACCCAAAAACATGAGGTAGGTTCGCAGTGTATCGGCACCGAATTTTTCGATGTACTCGTCCGGATTCACCACATTCCCTTTTGACTTACTCATCTTGGCGCCGTCTTTAATAATCAATCCGTGGCCAAAAAGGAACGGGAACGGCTCCTCGAACTCGAGGTATCCCCAATCTTTGAGCGCCATCGTCACAAAACGGGAATAGAGCAAATGCAGGACCGCGTGTTCTGCGCCGCCAATATACGCATCAACAGGAAGCCATTTTTTGGTAATTGCCGGGTCAAATGGTTTTTCGGCTGTAGTTTTTGTATGCAATGAAGGATAGCGCAAGAAATACCAACTCGAGTCTAAGAAGGTGTCGGAGACATCAGTCTCACGCTTGCCCTTTCCGCCGCACTTGGGACATTCCGTGTACAACCAAGAGGCCGGTGCTTTTTCCAAAGGAGATTTGCCATCTCCAGTTGGTTTGTAATCTTTGATAAATGGCAATTCCAACGGCAAATTTTCTTCTGGAACAGCCTGCCAGCCGCATGTTGGACAGTCAATCATGGGAATAGGAGGACCCCAAAAACGCTGTCTCGAAATTAACCAGTCACGCAGATGATATGTTGTCACTCGCTTTCCCCATCCATGCTGTTCAAAATAGTCCATGGTCTTTTCCATTGCCTTATGGAACTCCATACCATCAAGGAACTGTGAGTTCACCATTGTTCCACTATCTTCAACAACCTCACGAAACGTTGTAATTTGTCCAGTCTTACCATCTTTTCCAATCACAACACGTGGAATTGGCAAGTTGTACTTCTTTGCAAACTCAAAATCTCGAAGGTCATGACCTGGGCAACCTTGAACCGCTCCTGTACCAATACTTCCCAAAACAAAGTCCGAAATCCAGACAGGAATTTCTTTCTTTGTCACATGGTTTAACACCATAAGGCCTGTAAAAACACCCGTCTTATGTTTCTCTTCAATTTTTCTTTGTTGGTCCGATTTATTGAGAGCCACATCGACATATTTCTTCACTGATACAATATTTTCCTTGGGAATTTTAATTTTTCCTTGAACTATTTTTTTCACTAATGGATGCTCTGGAGCGAGAACAAGAAATGTTGCACCAAAATTTACAGGTTTTGTGGTAAAACAAGTAATTGTTTCTGGGTTACCCACTACCTGATAGGTAATATTGATTCCAGCTTTCTTCCCAATCCACTGCCTCTGCGCAATCCGAATTTTTTCCGGCCATTTTAGACCCTCTATATTAGTCAACAGGCGATCGGCATACTTGGTAATCTTAAAAAACCACTGCTTGGCTTCCTTCCGAACAACCGCGGTCTTACATCGCTCGCACTTCCCATCCTCCACTTGCTCATCTGCCAACACAGTCTTGTCCAAAGGACACCAATTGACGAGCGAACTTGCTTTGTACGCTAACCCGCGTTTAAACATCTGCACGAAAAGCCATTGCGTCCATCTGTAATACTCGGGGTCGTATGTTTCTAAACGCTCTTCCCAAGCAAACCCATTCCCTATCGAGCCCAACTGGCGATAAAAATTGGCCTCTGTGATCTTGGCTTGATCGACAGGATGCTTTCCAATCTTTATTGCATAGTTCTCGGAATGAATGCCAAAACCGTCCAGCCCAATCGGCTCAAACACATCCTTGCCTTGCATGCGCTGATATCGACCATAAACATCCGCACCGGTAAATGCGTACATGTTGCCCACATGCAGTCCTTCTGCGGAGGGATAAGGAAACATCATTAAGTTATAGAATTTGGTTTTTGGCGAGGCAAGATTTGGTTCATATACGCGCTGTTCGCGCCAAACTTTGCTCCAATGTTTCTCAACTATCTTATGGTCATACATAGTCGGGGTATTCTAGCACAAAACGGGAATCGAGCTGTTTGCTATACTGAATACATGCCCGCCCTTCAACGTACTTTTGTTACCCTTGCAAATTCTCGAAGTATGAGGTCCCACCTTGTCGGCATTATCTGCGCAACGATCCTAAGTTATGTTTGGATTATAGATCCAGATCTCCAGCAGTATTCATTGCAACTCACCGGCGTTCTCTTTTTGTTGTTTTTGGTGGTCCAAAAATTCGCGGGCAAACGACTTGGGAGCTTGAGTACAGACTCAACTACATATGAACTCATCATCATAACCACAGCACTTTTTGTTCTTGTTGGTTCGACAGGCGGGATTAGCTCGATCTTTCTTCCACTCACATATGGCCTTCTCTTTTTGAGTGTGCTCACACTTCACACCACAACAATCGTAACCTTGACTGCAAGTATCCCTCTTTTTCTCTGGGCAATCAGTCAACACGCTTTAAGTGTGCATGACATCGCAACACTACTTTCTTTTCCGGCGTTACTCCCTTTATTGCTCTTTGCAAGACAAGAACACAAAAGAATTCAGGCAGACGAGCAAAGTCTTGAATCGTCGGGAACATACATGCAGGAGAGCGGCCTTTTTCTTTCCACATTTCTGCTTCCTAAACTTGAGAAGTTGCTGGAGTTAAGCCAATATCCAGAACACAACAGTGAAACACTTCAGCGTCAAATTTTGCTGATCCTTGAGGCAACGAAAGATCTTATTGAGGATCAAAAACGCACATGAATTCGCACATGAAGCTTTGTATTGTCCTCGTTATTTTTACTGCGAGTCTCTTGGCCCATGCTCCCAAAGTCCAGGCAAATCTTTCATCAAATAGTTACATCATCCAGTACAACAACCTCAACATGACCTCCGGGAAAAAAACGAGTGGTTCATACACGCTCACCGACACGAACGGCCAAACCGCTAGCGGAAAGTACGGAACGACTGGCTACATCGTGAGGTCTGGTTTTCAATATATATATTCGATAGGCACATTTTCTTTTGTGATCTCGAATACCTCCATTGATTTTGGAACGCTTTCACCAAATGTTTTTGCAACAGCAACAACCAGTATTGCGGTCTCGGCTAAAGGAGCTGGTGGCTACACCGTAACGGCATTTGAAAACTACCCGCTCAAGAAAGTGGGAACCTCTACCACCATTCCAAACACATCGTGCAATAGTAGTAGCTGTACCTATGGTACGGCCGCAGTTTGGACAGACGCCACCAAGGCCGGGTTTGGATATAACATGACAGGTAGTGATTATCCGTCGGGTTTTGTGGACAGTACGTATTTCAAACCCTTTGCCGATCTCTCGCAGAGTCAACCCGCGCAAACTATTATGAGCAATAGCGGTGTGGTAAAAAAACAACAAGGAATTGTGACGTACAAGATTGCGGTTAGTGGAAATCAGGCCGCCGGTCAATACGAAAATCATATTATCTATATCGCTACGCCGGGGTACTAGTATCTAGATTCTAGAATCTAGATACTAGAGAGAAAAAGGGAAAGCTATGCTGATGAAGGTCACAATTTTTTTCATACTTCTCGGGATTACGACTGTGGTGGGAGCAATTGTCATCCCCGTGCGCGCCCAAGAAAACGGAAACCGTACCTCTATTTCAATCACTCCACCCCTTTCCGAGATCGTGATGCAACCCGGGAGAAGTATTACGCAAGCGTTCACCATTGCCAACGACGGCACCGTTGATTTAGAAGTTATCCCCACTATTGTCGATTTTTCTCCTGATGAAAATACCGGTGCCCCAATAGTGTTCGAAAAAAACGAAAACTTTCCATATGCAGAACTCCAAAATCTGGATAAAAAATTCGGTAAACCTTTCCTTCTCCCTGCGGGAACCAAAGACCAACTTATTCTGCGTATTACTATTCCAAACTCCGAGCTAGATAGGGATTACTACAAAACACTTCTTCTCAAAACCTCTCCTTCCGGACTTGCACAGGTTGATGGAGTGCAGACTGTTTCTCAAGCGTATATCGGCGTTCATATCCTGCTCTCGGTTTCCGGCAATGGCGAGGATCGGGCAAAATTAGTCATTGAAAAACTTTCTGCTCCAAGAATTGTCGATATGTTCTCCTCAATTCCAATCACGATGATTGTAAAAAATCTTGGGACGAACTATACACAAGCACATGGACAAGTCAGTATTGCTTCAACTTTGGGCAAAGTTGTCAAGATTTTCCCCCTCCTTCCTGAGAATGTCCTTGCTGGCAGTATCCGCAAACTTCAAGCCTCTGTACAGGATCCAGACGATACAAAAAGCGCCATCGCGGCTCCCATGGACTATCGACCGCTCTTTCTCCTTGGCCAATATACGATTACGGCAACAGTTGGGAGAGAAAATCAGGAATCTCCGGATGAAAAAATCATCAAGGTATTCGCGCTTCCTATTTCACCGGCCGTGGTCATCTTTTCTATATGGCTCGCTATCAAAACCGCAAAACATTTGACTTTTAGATACTAGATACTAGATACTAGAATAGAAGGAAAAGAGTAATGAATAAGCACACAGTCTTAAGTGGATTGATTTTCGTTCTTATTACCGCACTTGTTCTCTTTGCCCCTTCCCAGTTTCGCAAGGCACAGTCTGCCAACCTCACCTCTGTTTCCGATACGCTCTCAACCTCTAAGCTTTCTTTCTATGGTTTGATGGGTTCAGGAAACACGATTGGCTCAACACTGGTGATTATTAATACCACCACCGCTCCGTCTACGAGTTCAACACAACTTGCTTCGCCGTCGGCCTCCACTGTGAAGATTGGCACGCGTGGGTATACTATAAGTTCGACAACACCAAACGGCGACGAGTCAAAGTTCGAGATTACTACAGCGCTTCAGTCTGGTGATCAGACTGCAGGCGTCCCCATCATCGCAACATCTTCTGCAAGTCACACCGTGAAGTTTGTGACCGCCGCGGGTGTTCCTAATGGGTCTATTCGCGTGCTGGTCCAAGCAACAACAAACACCAGCTCTTCTAATGACGGTATTCCCGATGGTGATGGGTTTGATTTCAATGTCACTGCGCCAAGTGTGAAGTGTCCTGCTGATGTTGGTGCAACGTATGATTTTGTGGCGGGTACCGCAAGCGCGCAAGCCGTAACCGTAAATAGCGTCAAGTATCATGTTTTTGAGTGTCGATACTCTGGTGTTGGTGCCGCAAGCCAAAGCTTTACCGCTGATCCTATTGTCGTTACCTCATTGATTAATCCGGCACCAGCAAGCGGCCACGCGGTGGGAACAAGTGATGCCTATAGCGTCATTGTCCAAAACGTTGATTCCACTTACACACTGATTGATCAAACGGCTATTAAAGTGGGTGCCATCGAGGCCGTACGTATTACCGCAACAGTTGCGCCGCAAATTACTTTCAGGATTGCCGGTATACCATCCGGATCATCAGGAAACAACACCTGCGGATCCAACACCGATGTCACCACCACCCCGCAAAGTGTCCCATTTGGACAAGTTTCGATCACCTCGTTTTCTAACGCCGCGCATGCGCTCGACGTGTCAACCAACGCGGTTGGCGGATACGCTGTTACCGCGCAGGAAAATTATCTTTTGACAAAAGTAGGTGCCGCAACAACACTCGCCGGAGCAACCGGGAATGGCGCAAATATTACCTATAGCTCGGCCGGGCGGTGGGACTCCACAACATACAAAGGGTTTGGGTATTCGCTCCTGTATATCGGCAAGGTTACTGGTTCCGGGTCCGCGGCGTTTCAACGCACAGATACCTCGGGCAACTGCAGTGGTGGGACGTTTTGTGCCAAACAGTTTGCTAATCTCAACAGCAGTGAACCTGCACAAACTATCTTCTCGTCTTCCGGTGTTGCAGACTCCGAAAACGTGAACGTGTGTTATCGTATCATCATCACCACAACACAAGCCGCAGGAGATTACGAAAATAATGTTGTCTATACAGCTACATCAACATTTTAACGAAAGATACAAAAGAGTATGACCCAAACCCTGCCCACCACCCACTTCTTCCGTGTTGTTATGCTGGTTGCAGTAGCCAGTCTTGTTGGAATACTCGGTGTGAGCTTTGCATCTCCTCTGCTTGCGCAAGCACAGTCCTCCCAAGATCTTGGGAGTTCCGGCAATGAGCTTGTGATGACCGCCATTCCTCCGCGCACAGAAACTATAACCGTCAAACCGGGTGAAACGTTTCAAACATCTGTCCAGTTGCGTAATGTTTCCAGTCAATCGCAATCGATCACAACAGATGTGCAAGATTTTATTGTCGGTCAAGATGGAAAAACCCCAACCGCCATCAGCAGATCAGAGTCTGCGCCTTTGCGCTGGAGTCTTGCGTCATGGATTATTGTGTCCCCAACCGAACGTGTCCTTGGTCCCAACGAGTTAGGACAATATGACGTGGTGATCCAAGTGCCCAAAGACGCACTCCCGGGCGGCCATTACGCCATGATTCTGCACTATCCAACGCCATTGAGCGGCAAAACAAAAGGCGCCAACGCCAAAGCACCCACGTCTGCCTCCGAGATTAGTCCAAGAGTGGGAACGCTTGTGTATGTCCGCGTTGCCGGCGATGTACATGAAGAAGCGCTCATCCGAAGCTTCACCGTTCCGCAATGGGTTGAGTTTGGCCCGGTAAATATGCGTTACGCAGTTGAGAACCTGTCTGATATCCACATCACTCCCCAATCCTCCATCGTCATTAAGAATATGTTTGGCAAGACCGTGACAACAATTGCAAGCGAAGCGTTAAATATCTTTCCTTCCACCATGCGCGAGTTTACCGCAACTTTTGATCAAATCTGGGGGTTTGGTCCATACTCGGCACACCTAACGGTTCCGTATGGCGAAACAGGCAAGATGGTGACAGCAACCGCAACATTCTGGATGTTCCCGCATCGTCTTGTGCTCGCAGTCTTGGTGATCCTTATGTCTATGCTTGCTATCTCTATTGTGGTTCGACGACACTTTATGCATCGTAGCGACGTAAAGACAAAACAGATTGAGATGCTCGAAGATCGCATCAAAGAGCTTGAACAACGCGTGCAAAACTAGATTCTAGTTATGAAATATAGAGCCTATCTCAGAACCTGTTTTGTTATTGCCTTCGTTTTTAGCTTTATTATTTGCCTCACACATGCCGCACCTCAAGTTTTTGTACCCCAAGTGTTCGCAGGTATCAGTGACACCGGTGTTGACACAGCCAACGGTGAAACCCTAACGACAAATCCAAAAACTCGCACGGTGAATATTACCGCCTCGGTGCGTGATACTATTCCACCAACTGTTCCGATCCTTGTTGCTCCAGACAACGGTTCCTCTACATCAAACAACACAATAATCTTTACTTGGAAGTCCAGCTCGGATGATCATGGTATGAATCGATACCTTCTCTATGTTGATGGCAATCTTCTGTTTGATACCATCACCCCGCCTGCCAAAATCTTGCCACTCAAGTATAACTACTCGGAAACAGATGCTGTCTCAACGCTTGTGATGTTGTACTCCTTCGCCGATGGAGCCCATACCTGGAAAGTTCGTGCCTATGACAATAATGAAAACTATGCGGACTCCGCAACCTGGAGCTTCACCATAGATACTTCCGCGCCGATATTACTCATCTCGAATGTTGGCGAGATTGCTACATCCATCTCGGCGCAAGACGCCAGCACAATACCGGTTGATCCGCTTGTGCTGTATACCAATAGCCCAATGATCTCTGGAAAAACCGAGGCGAGTGCACAGGTAACATTAAGTTATCTCGTATCTAGTAACGCAGCTGTGATTTTATCTACCACCGCTGACAGTTTAGGAAATTATTCCTTTACTTTACCCTCGCTTCCACTCAAGGTTGTTATTTCTTTCCAGGTTGTTGCTAAAGATGACGTTGGGAATACCACAATGATCGATCATGTTCGATTCAAGATTATCCGTAAAACCATTTCTTTCCCGAGCCCAATCAAAGAGATCATTCCCGAGGTTCCTATCGTTCCTCTAGAAGAAATCAGGCAAGAAATACTCAAATACTTGAGAGCCTATATTCCGGAACCAATCGCCAAGATTGTCGACATCGCTTCTCCCCTCATAAACTCAGCGCTT
The DNA here is from genome assembly GCA_964364145.1 of uncultured Pseudomonadales bacterium. Taxonomy (GTDB): domain Bacteria; phylum Patescibacteriota; class Microgenomatia; order UBA1400; family UBA12028; genus CAYILC01. The sequence continues at coordinate 5,432 of CAYILC010000003.1, read as the reverse complement.
GGTCTAGCCATTCCGCTTGCGCGTCTTTTGGCCGCGCTCTGGCTTATCGGGACCCCTATCTGGAACTGGAGTCTTCGCACCGTGCTTCAAACGGCGCGCTCTGTTGGCGTGTGGCCATCAGTTGGATTGTCACCTTTTTGGCTGCCACCCATACCTCACCATGCACAAGGCATCGTGTTTGACCTGGATACACAAAAGCCAATTCCCTTTGCACTTATTACTGCGCTTCGACTGGACCCTGAAGGCCCAACTGCTGTTGAGCAACGCGTGAGCAACAAGGATGGTACCTATGAAACATTGCGTCTCTCGTCCGCCGGATCATATGTTTTGGTTCCAACACACCGCGACACGCGTTTGATCCTTTAACAGTAATGAAGCGATTTTCCGGCATGCGGGAAGTGTATAAAGGGGAGACGATTTCTAAAGAATCGTGCAATCTTCTGCCGCAGACGCTGAACGCAAATCCACTCGAGAACATCGATGAAGGCATTGAATGTGTTCAGAATGCAATTTTTGCGCATTTCTATATTCCGATGGTTCATCTACAAAGATCTGTTAAAGAACGGATTGCACTCTCTACTGCAGTACTTCCGGATAATGGATTAGCCTTCTCTACTGTACTTATGGCGGTGATAGCATTTCTCTCACCAAGTCCTTGGAATATCGGGGTTTTTGTGTTGTATTCCTTTGCGATGGTGAGACGATTGATTGTCGCGTAGCTTGTGACATTAACCCAAAATAGTTATCTTAAAATGTCCTTTTTGAGGTCTTTTGCGAGGGTTAGGAAGAAGCTTTCCATGTCGTTTCTATCAAAAGGTACCAAGATTTTGGGGTAGTCTTTAAATTCAACAACTCTCAAAAACTGTCGCGCTAAGTGTATTGCATCAGTTCGTATACCAAACTTTATCGCGGCGTCCAAACGAAGCTTATCAATATCAAGGACAACTTTTTTGGAAATAAAAAAAAGATCAATGTAGTCCTTATCCCGGGGACTTTGAGTGATAGTTTGCAACTTATTGAGCGTAATATCGTATAAGCTATCTACCATTAAACCTCTCCACAAAATTCCTCGTTCAACTCTTTCAGAAGGATAATAGCTAAAATCGACCTTAAGAGTTTCTCCATTTGGGTACTCAAAATCGTAGAAATTAAAGCCAAGTTGCTCTGTGTGGACTATGTTTTGAAAACCAATCGTCTTTTTATTTTTTTGCAGGAAACTCTCAATCAATCGTGCGTTTACTTCAAATTTTTCGCTAAAGAAATCAAGATCGTATGATTCCCGATGATGAAGATACCATGAAGAGAGAGCTGTGCCTCCCGAAAGATAAAAAGTTTTTATGATGTAGGGCGCGCGAAGTACCACTTCCAGAAATTGCTTCTGTCTGGGAGTAAGCCCGGTTCCTTCTGCCATTTTTTTCCCCATATAAAGAATTCTATCGTCTTTCGCCTATCGGAATCAAGCCTGTCTTTGATTGTCGACCAGGCTCTTTTGACTTCAGCCGTATCTAGCCTTTCATTTTCACTCAGCCCATAGTTTATAAGCTGAACTAATCTCCAAAGCTTATACTCTTTAGGGTTATCCTTTTTAAACTTCTTCTCATCCGTAGACCAGTTAATCATATGTGTATGTTATCATTTTTTCCATCAAATAGCCATGTCGAAATGGGTCTTACCCCTCTTTGATGATCGTACAGAAGCGGCAAAGAATCAAAAAAGGATTTTTCGGAACTATAGCTATGTACCAAGCAAGATGACGTATGAAGAGTGTTATATAGGTACTTAAAGAGGTCTAAAGATATCAATTGCGTGAATAAATGACTATTACTTCAGATAATGAGGGCTTCTCCTTTATTTCCCGCAATAATTACTGCATTATTACCGCAGACAAAACTTGAGTATGAGAAATGAAAACCCAGATTAGATTATAATTTCAGTCTTGATGGATCTTTTTCGACAATGAGGCTCGCAAGTTTCATCAATTCTTTGCGAATCGCATGTGTGTCTTTCTCCGGAGGAAAAAGGTCATGAGGAAGGTTTGGGTCACTCTGGAATAACGGTAAAATTCTTTTCAAAATTGCAAGAAATTGTATTTTATGTGCAGTATTCAATGTTTTTTCTCTATGTAACCTGATCAACATGGATTCGATTAATTTCCCAATCTTCGCGTAAGTATTAACCCTTTCCTCCAGACTCCATGCCTGAGAAGAAAACGTCAACTCATCGCCAAATAGAAATCTTTTGGTTTCAATAAGCACGCAAGAGCCATAAACGCGAGCCTCTCCAAGCGCTCGTTTGAGTTCCTCATGTACAGGAAAGGGTGAGATGTATACGCCGCGCGCTAATTTCGCAAAATGATACTGCTGAATGAGTGCGCGGAGTGTTCGATATGTTTTTGATGGAAACTTCTGTACTCTCAAGTGGGAAAAGATCAGTAAACGCCATGTCCTATCCCATTTTGGCTGTATCGGGTTCAATCCGGGAAATATACGCAACGCTTCTTCTCTGCCTGCACCGGTAAGTCGAACAAAAGATCTTCCTTGAGACAGTTCCGCAACCAGAAGTCCTTCTTGCTGCATTCTCGATATCGCACTGCGTAGAGAGTTTGATTGAAACTCTGAAATTCTCCAGGAGAGCTCCGGGTAACTCAATCTATTCGCGACCATTCCGTTGAGGAGCTCTTGCGGTTTAAACGATTCAAGGAGTTGTTCATTTGCAAAAGACACTGCTAATTGAAATAACACTAATGATCGAACGCTATGCATACACTGATGATAGCACGAGTTCCGTGATACAGGCCTAGCACGGTGAATACAGAGGATTGACGCATGTTTTCACAAGGTTTTTATATGGTATACCTTTGCTTTTGAGGTCTGCGTTTTTCCTTTTCTTCGCGTGTTTTTGGTGTTTAGAAAAACAGTGTGGATAAGCCTCAAGTGATTTTGTATGTTGCAGATTTTGACAATAAGAAACATATTTAGGCAACAATTCACACGATGATAAAAAAGTGGAAAAACCAGAGTATATGCAAGAAAAGTGATGTAGTTTGATCATACTCTGAACATATGAATGATCTATGAAAAGAAATTGTGAAAGTTTGCATATAAAAGAATATATACCCTCTAGAACCACAAAAACTCGTACTTGACCTGCATATCTGGAAAACCATACAGTGGCTAAATCCGAGCAATACAACGTGTCTAATGTAGTCTAACGCTCGAGAAAAGCTCAAGTAAAAAATGAACGAGATCACTGCCCAACTTCAGCAACGTATACACGCAATTCTTCATCAATTTGCCGTTTTTTTGGCAGCACAACAGCTCGCGAAAAAATCCATCCGCAATTATCTTTCGGATATTCACGTTTTCCTTGAGTGGACTGCGGAAACTAACGGGAAGATCGGGACTACCCGTTCCACTACCCATTCCAACGAGACTTCTGAAAACGCAACTTTTGCTTTAGCTGATCTGGAAAAAGCGAGCCGAGAGTACCGTTCGTTCCTGCTGGAACAGGCAAAGCCTCTCTCGACCATCAATCGCCACCTTGCTTCCCTGCGCCAGTTTGGTGCATTTTTGCAGGAGGTTCACCAGATTGATATTCGCGCGCATGAGTTGAAAAATATTTCTATCGCTCAAAAATCTTTTCAAAATAGAGGTTTGTCTCAAACGATTAACGATCAGGCCTTAGAAAGCTTCGAGTTAGCACTCAGAAAGCGCGGTTGCTCACAGGCAACAATCGAGAATTATCTTGGTGACATGCGCCAATGTGCAGAAGTTTTCGGTGAAGAATCATTGGTAGGCGGCCAAATAAAACCCCTTGTTGGGAAATTTCTGGATACTTTACGGGTAAATAACGCCTTCGAGGCGACAATTCGTAGAAAAATGTCTACCGTGCGCACATTTTACGCGTGGGCAAAGCAGTCAGAATATATCAAAGCCAATCCTTTTGAAACGGTGTACGGGAAGATCGGGACTTCCCTTTTGGGAGTGGTTTCCCAGGCTAAAAAAGTGTTTACGCCGTTGGCGTTTTTTGAACGCTCTCGAGTGGCTGAAAACGAAGATCGGGAAAAAGCGAACGGATCAAATGGGAAGATCGGGACTACCCGTCCCACCCCCACCACCGCCTTTTTCCCGCGCCTCTATCAGGCGTACTCAAACTGGCCGGTGAGCTCGTATCTCCATCTGGCAGTTCTTGTCCTCGTGGTCAGCATGATCGGGGTGTTTGGGTATCAGCAGTTTTTCCAAAATGCAGAGCAGAAATTTGCGTTTCCCACCTCTTTAACCAGACCAAACCGTGTGTTGTCGTTTCAGGGTCGGTTAACAGATAGCGGTGGGACACCCATTACGGTAGCAACCAACTTTAAGTTTCGATTGTTTAATCACATCACCAACGGCACCGGTGATGCGGCAGCAATGTGGGCGTCCGGGACGTGTGCGATCACCCCAGATCAGGATGGCATTTTTAACTCGCTTCTCGGTAGTAGTTGCGGACCGGAGATTCCGCCGGAAACTTTCACCGAAAATCAGAACGTCTATCTCGAGGTGCAGGTTGTATCCGAAACATTAACGCCAAGGCAGCAAATCGCGACGGTTGGATACGCATTGAACGCGGAAACACTTCAAGGTTACCCCGCCTCCGCCTCTGCAGTTGCCAACACCGTTCCGGTTTTTGACAATACCGGGAGCTTAATCATTGGCCTCACCTCTCCAACGATTAAATCGAATGCTGGAACTTTCTTGCTGGAGGGCAATGTTTTGAGTCTGGCGACAAACACCACGACGAACGGCAATATCGCGTTAGCGCCGGACGGTACGGGTCAAGTGAGCTTTACGGGTGGCACAACCACACAAGACTTTATCACCGTCACGAACGCAAATCTTTCGACCGGAAAATTGATAAATGGAACGGTGGGAAATAACAATACTGGGTACAAATTTTTGTCGTTCACCGGAGGCTCAACTCCATCTGAAAAGTTCTCTGTTGGGGCACTTGGAAACGTGTATGCAGGCAACTCACTTTTTGCTCCGGTGGCAACAATTAGTGCAACAAATTCTAGCGCTACACCGCTGATTATTAACGGAACCGGAGGACAAATTTTCTCGATAGCAAATGGCGGGAATATTACGGCGACTGGAACTTTGACTGGGTTAACCGGATTAACCTCAAGTGGAACGATTACTTTTAGTGGGTTAAACACGGCAGGTGCGGTTGCCTACACACAAAGTGGTGGTGTGTTAGGAGTGACTGCACAAGGTGTATCGGGTTATCTTTTAGGCTCTGCCGGGGCGGGCACACCAACATGGCTAGATCCCGCAACCGTGGGAACGAACTACTGGCAACTTAACAATAAAGTTCTAGCGCCGGGAAATATTACCTATGACTTGACAGTGGGCGGAAGCGCAACCTCCTCTGCGCTCTTTCAGATCTTTGGGAAT
>CAYILC010000002.1:0-39641 GCA_964364145.1 uncultured Pseudomonadales bacterium | reverse complement strand
CGCACCACAATCGGAAACTCAACTTTTGGTTTTGCAGATTCTAAACCGTCCATAACCCCGGCCAAGGTTTCAAAAATATCGGTAAAGTTTGCGTTGCCACCAATTACTAAAAGACCTCTCAATCCAGGTTTTGATACTACTAATGTTGTGAGCGCAGCCACTTTTTCGCGCGACGGATTGCCCGAGTACTCGGTATAGTTCGCAGGTTTTAACCCAGAGGCCATTATTGCATCCATCACGAGCAAACTTGCGCCTCCCCCGCTCGCCATGATGCCAATGTCGCCATCAAACTCAAAAAAACTTGCACCAGCCACGCCGCGATGATCCATTGCGTTAATGGTTTTTGCTTCTTCCTCCATCGCGGTGGGAAGCCGAGAGAAAGCGGTGCGCTTAGGATAGGACTCCCACTCGGGATGGCGAAAGACAGCGAGGTCATCAAGATCGATCTTTGCGTCACCAGCAACAAATGTTTCATCTGTTAACTCAAATAATGGATTTATTTCTACTAGAGTTGCGTCGTTTGTATAAAACGTTTGCCAAAGCTTTTTGAGGATATCATTGCCGTGTGTATTATGAGCAAAAATCTTTTTTGCGATCTCTTGTAGTGATTGTCCTGCCGACTTTATGTCAATCGAATATGTTTCCAAAGTATGTTCAACTTTTGCTTTTTCGCGTTTCTGTCTTTGTTCAATTCCACTGCCACCGTGTGCGCTATACAACATTATCGGTCTGCGTGTTGTGGTATCCCAACGTAGAGCAAGATAGTGTTCTTTCTTAATGTTTTGTATGGCTTGTTCAATAAAAACGTACTCAATTTTTTCTCCATTCCAACCATTGTTTAACCACTCATGAATCGTTTTTTTAGCTTCTTGTTCTTGTCCTTTTTCAAAACGTACTACTCCACCACGTTGCGCGCGATTGCCGCCAAGGATCTGCACTTTAGCGAAAACGGGAAAGGAGAGTGTTTGTGTATCGATGAAAGGAAAATGTGACGAGACAACTTGACCACTCGGCACAATAAAACCTGCCGCAACACAAAGTTTTTTTCCTTCAAACTCGTAGAGACGCATGAGAAGTATTATGCACGATGTCGCACAAATTGGAAACCCAGATTAAGTACGGTAAAAAATAAAGTTATTGCTGTCCACCGCCGAACAGACCGCCCAAACCGCCACTCATTGATTGGAGTTTTTTGGCAGCAAGTTCTTGAGATTTTTTGATTGCCTCATTGAGCGCGTCTACTGCCTCTTGGCTAGTGATTCCTTGAACGCTAAAGTGCGTAATCTTTTGTGAACCGGTAATCACCACGCGAACGTCGCCACGCTCGACAACAATTTCCTCTGCCTCCAGCTGTTGTTGCATCTGCACCGCTTGCTGTCTTAACTTGTTCAAATCTCCGATTTTCCCGAGAAGGTTATTGGCCATATGTCGATCCTTTCATGACAAAGTAGCATTTTTTTTCGCTGTCGATGAGTATATCACACTCCAACTTAGCTCAACAGAGTCTCAACAGCATCATTCACAAGCGCATCATCGGTCATTTTTTTCTTCTGCGGACGACCATTTTTATCTCCCAATGAAAACGCTGCTTTCATGTTTTGCATGCCAAACATTGCACTCAATACTTTTTCCAAGGTGCGGCGGTGTTTTTCCTGCTCAAGCTGTTCTTTGTGGAACGAGTAAAATACTTCGATAGTGGCGGTCTTGCCAGAGATGCCAAGTGGACGAGCCGCGCGAAGCAGGGCCTCGATTGTGGCATTCGCCAATCGGACCTCTTTTAACAGTTGCGGCCATTTTTGTTCCATATCTTGTGGGGTTATTGATGTTGTAGTATCGTCACCTTCAATGACCAAATCTTCCTGAACTATTGGTGCCACTTTAGAATCCTGATTTTTTGGCACTACCTCGGCTTTTTCAATGCGATTCTCCTTCGATATATCCTCTTTTTTCTGAGACCGATCTTGACTCTTGTTATTCTCCAAACACCAACTCAATGCCGCGAGCTCAAATGGTAAAGTTGGCAACGGCAAAAGCGGATCTGGCGTAACGTTGAGCGCTTGCAAAAGCGGTTGGAGATGTTGGATTTCACGCGTGTTCTGTGCATAGATGTTCTCAATCAACTTCTCGTGTATGGTCTGCAACAAACGCTTGTGAAGATGTGGAATGTCTATGGACTGAGCCTCAAATTGTTGGAAAAGCTTCACAACCATTTGAGCGTCTTTTTTTTCTAATGCTGTGAATAGCTCCAAGACAAGCGCTCCAATAGAACTCTCGGAAACCAAACTCGCATCCTCATCAGAAATTGTGGTTTTTCCATGCGCCACCTGTTCAAAAAGTTTGATGGCGTCACGATAACTTCCGTCTCCTCGACTGGCAAACACTTTCAAAATACCATCGGCAACGGTAATCCCTTCTTTTTTTGCAACGTGTTTGAGAGCGTTCATCAACTCTTCTTGTGAGGCACGCGAAAACTGGATCATTGTACAGCGGGATAAAATCGTATCCGGAACTTTGCGTAGCTCGGTGGTCGCTAAAACAAAAACAACATGCGCCGGCGGCTCCTCCAACACCTTGAGAAACGCGTTGAAGGCCTCTGTGGTCAACATGTGAACCTCATCAATGATGTACACGCTCACCAGGCCGTCTGATGGCACAAGATTTACACGTTCGCGGAGGATTCGGATATCGTCGATCCCGCGATTGCTGGCGGCATCCATCTCGGTCACACAAAGACTTGAACCTAGGGTAATGCGTTTGCACGAATCGCACACACCACACGGCTCAACAAATGGTTTGAGAGTGTTCTTGCTATTTTGTTTACCATCCTGGCCAACCCTTTGTCCCCCACGAACCGCTTTTGCATTCTTCTCGCAGTTCAACATCTTCGCGAGTATGCGGGCACTGCTTGTTTTTCCGGTTCCTTTTGGACCAGTTAGTAGATACGCGTGACTAAAGCTTCCACTCTCTCGAATTTCATCGAAAGTCTGTCGAATAACCGCGCTTTGAAGCTCGGATATAGTTTGCGGACGATAGGTGCGATACCAAGACATGTTGTGTACTCTACTTCGATACTATAGGAAATCTGTACGAGCCATTATACACAGAAACTTTTGAGCTTATACTGAAGACTCAGAAAAAAATTGCACAATTGCCGGAATAATCATTGTTTTGAATAAGCGAAGAAAAACATCACGATCCTTGGCATCCACCTCAATGATGAGATGTAGACCATCTCCCTGTTCAAGAATTATTATTGGTTTGGTAGAGATTCCCATGCTCAAAAATTTATTCGCGATCTCGACCACCACATCTAGAAACTGAAGATGTTCCATGATTTTCGCTTCTGGATGATTAGGGTCAGAAAAATCTTTTGAGAAAAAAGTAAAACGTGCAACTTCATTCATATGATCTCTTTTTTGGGAAACTATTCATGATGAAACCCCAGCAAATGCATTAAGCCGTGCTCAACCAAAAAGTTAATTTGATCATCAACCATTCGACCCAGTTTGCGCGCTTCGCGAACGGCTTCCGGAAAACAGACCACAATATCGCCCAACTGCGTTGGTAAAACAGGACCATCTTTTGGTACCGCGGGAAACTCTTTGTCTGCCTGTTCCGGATCTTTCTGTGGAAACGACAACACATCGGTCACGCCCGTATGCTTCATAAGATGCTCGTTCAACCATGTCATGCGACGAGAGCCCACAACAGAAACAGAAACTTCTGCGTCAACAACACCGCGTTTGGTTAAAGCCTCGATAATACAAGAACGGATAACCTTGCGGTTCACCGGATATCGGGAACCAACGGAAATCGAGATCGTAATCATTCGAATCTTTTGGGTCTCACTACCTTTGCCGGTTTGGCTTTTTTGAATTTTTTGGACAAACTTTGACGTTCCATTCGCTCACGATACTTGCGTCGGTCAATTTCTTTGTTGTGTTCTTTTTTGAGCACAGACGGCTTTTTATAGAACTCTTTTTCCTTCAGTAATGTGAGAATATTATCGATCATCATACGTCTTTTAAAGCGTTTGATGACGCTGTCGGTTGATTCGTCACGTTTTGCGCGAACAATCGATGCCATACGACTCACCTCCAATCTCACAGTTCAAATGTATATTTTTCAGTGGCGACACTCCGCCAAGAACCGCATTGTACCCCAGATACACCGGATGAATCAATCCCCTCTTACAACTTTGCGTTCCGAATGTTCTCCGCCAACTTTGCCAACTTTACGTCATCTCCTCGTTCGCCATCGTGCGAGGACATGTAGCCCTCATACTGTGTAAAAAATTTCTTATGAATGTCGTCTGAAGAAGCAATGTGTTTCCATTCGCTCATTGGCTGTGTTCCATGCATCGGAAAGAGCTTGCAATGAAGATGATTGACGCCAAAACCCTCCAGGAATAGGCCTGTGCGACCAACATCATCGAAAGCTGTGGTAATTTTTTGCGCGACTTGCTTGGCGGCCAACACTAACCCACATATCACCGGATCGTCTTGTGTTAACGCATCGCTCTCGTAGTGATCCTTTGTTACAACTACGGTAAAACCCTCGGTGTTTGGGAAGATCGTCAAAAATGCGAGATGTGTTTCGCTTTCCCACACCTTATGGCATGGAAGTTTGCCAGCAACGATCTTGCAAAATAAACAGTCGTCGATCTTTTTTGCAATCTTTTTCAGCACATTCATACGCACTCCTTTGCAATTTCAATCACCTGTTCTAAAGTTAATGGCGTTGGTTTTTGGTCGGAATGACTCGAGTTATTGATAATCATGCGCTTACCGTTATGAAAATACCATCCGCCTACGCTGTCTTTTTGGATAATCTTTTCATACAGCGGAGTAAGATCGTACTCTTTGATGGGAGCGGCTTTAATATTCATCCCGCCACGCTTCGGATCCTTTTGGATCACGAGTGTGTATCCTTTAAGTTGCGCGAATCGCACCGCTGAACTGTTGGATGTTTGCAGTCCAATCGAGTTCCCCCATTTCGATTGAAACTTTGTTCCTTTCTCAATGTCTTTGTCCGCGTGATGTCGGTCTTTGAGTGACGCATAAATAGCATCGAGCATACGAAATCCAAACTGCATCTGCGAATCATCGTCATGTAATGCCGAACTTTCCGCCCCTTTGATGATCCATCGCAGTGCAAAAAGATGACGCACAGAGTCTGCATCAGACAAAAAGTAGTCTTCAAAATGATCGTCCGCAAGCGAATACTCTATGATCTGCTGAAGCGGCCAATCGTTTGCAAGCGCGGGATTTACTTTTTTTACATGTGCATACACAAGGCTTGAGGCACACGAGCGTTGGCCTGCGCTGTCCTTTTGATGGTGGTCAAACTCCCCTTCGCCTGTATCAACATGGGTCACGTCAGAAAGAGATACGCCAAACTCTGCAGCTTGATTTGCGGTCATGCTTTTGCCAGCATCTACAAACTCGATTTTTGCGTCGGCAAAATGTTCGGGATCAAACCGTTTGAGAATCCAGACCGATGTGATCGCGTCGATGTCGGGAGCGCGATGAGTAACGAGGAGGTTCATGCCTTGAGTATACCATTGATTTCTTAGATTGATGTCATATAATGGCGAACACAAAGGAGGAATAATGGCTTATACGGGTACCTATGAACTTCCAGCAGGAATGATTGTAGAACAGGAAGAAATCAATGTATTTCTTGATCGTATTTTAGTCAGTTTTATCGATGATCTCAAGAGTCGTGGGTTAAAATTCAGCCAAGACGAGATTGTCTTGGAAAAAACTTCTCAAGGATTGAATTTTACCGTTCATGTAGAAGGAGTAGAGTTCATGTATTCAGCAATCTTCGATCGATGTTTTGCCCAAGCAGTTCTCGCAAATCTCACATAAAGAGAACAATAGCCGATACAGGTTATTACAAACTCCAAAAAACATTCCAAAACACCTAGTACGCCTGTGCAAAAACCCACCTGTGTTTAGCTGGTTTTCCGCAGTAGATACAGTTCCCCACCTCTTCCTTTGCATCCAACGGCAAACACCGCGTGGTCGCCTTCGTTTCTTCCTTAATCTTTGCCTCACAGGTTGGATCTTCGCACCACATGGCATGAATGAATCCGCGCTTGGTTGTCATAATCTCTTTAAATTGAGCATATGTTTTAACGCTCGAAGTTAGAGATTCACGCATCTTCACAGCCTTCTCAAACATTTCTTGTTGAATTTTTTCAAGAAGTTTTGGCAGTGCATCTTCTAATGTTGCAATGTCTTGCACAATCTTCTCCCCACTATGGCGAACAGCCACAGCAACAGAACCAGTTTCGAGTTCCTTCTTCCCAATCTCAATGCGAATTGGCGTTCCCTTCAGTTCCCACTCGTTGCGCTTGAAACCCAACGAATATTCTTTGCGCATATCAACCTTCACGCGAACTCCAACTTTCTCCAAAGCCAAACGCTTCATATCAGCCATTTCATGGAGTTGATCATCGTCACCAATCGGAATAATCACTACCTGCGTTGGCGCAACCATTGGTGGAAACACGAGGCCTTGATCGTCACCGTGCACCATCACAAGCGCGCCCAAAGCGCGCGTGGACAATCCAAAGCTCGTTTGCCAAGCAAACACTGTCTCACTTTTTTCGTTCTGGAATGAAATCTCAAATGCTTTGGAAAAGTTTTGACCAAGATCGTGGCTTGTTGCGCCTTGAAGTACCTTGCCGTCTGGCATCATCACCTCAACCGCCGTTGTTTTGTCTGTACCAGCAAATTTTTCTGCCTCGCTCTTATGACCTTTGATCACTGGAATTGCCAACACATCCTGATAGATCTCTGCGTACGCATCGAGTGCAACAAGTACCTGCTGCCACGCTTCAGCATGCGTCGCGTGTGCGGTATGCGCCTCCTGCCACAAAAACTCCATTCCTCGCAGGAAAAAGTAGGTTCGCTTCTCCCACCGTACAACACTGTTCCATTGATTAAGCAAGATTGGGAGATCGCGGTGTGACTGCACCCATTTTGCGTACATGGCATACATGATCGTCTCGGAGGTTGGGCGGACGATAAGTTTTTCCGCTAATTCCTCTCCGCCGCCAATCGTCACTACCGCTAATTCAGGCGAGAATCCCTCAACATGATGTTGCTCTTTTTTCAATAACGACTCAGGAATAAACAATGGGAAGTAACAGTTTTCGATGCCCATTTTTCTGAATTTTTTATCCATCTCTACACGAATGCTTTCCCAAACACTGTAACTTAGGGGCCGATACACAATACACCCTTTGACCGGCGAGTAATCCGCCATTCCCGACTTTACAATAACGTCAATGTACCAGTCGCTCATGTTCTCTGATTTTTTTGTAACTCCGCGCTTTTCAAATGTTTTGGTTGCCTGTGCTTGCGTTTTCACTTGTTTTGTTTGTGTTGTTTGATTCATAATTCTCCTTTAATATACTTTTCCACCAATTGTTGCACCACTTTTGCTCGGTGATATCAGTATACAGTTGTGGTTCTCGTCCGGTACACCAAGAGTAAGTGACTCACTTATAAATGGGCCAATCTGTTTGGGCGCAAAGTTCACCACGCCAAGGACTTTCATTCCCATCAGCTCTTCTTTTGAATAATAGTGTGTAACCTGCGCGCTACTCCATTTCTTGCCAATTTCCAGGCCAAAGTTAATGTGCAGTTTGTATGCCGGTTTTCTCGCCTCTGGAAAGTCCAAAACTTCTTCGATTACGCCAACACGAATATCGAGCTTGGTAAAATCATCATAGGTTGCTGTTGCACTCATATACTTCCTTTCCTTGATAGATACACAATGGTTCCGTTTCTTCCTGGCGAAAATCTCATAAATCTTCCCATGTAATGCTATTCATGTCGAACTGCTTGTATGAGCAGTCTCTGTTCATTAAACGAGAGGAAATTCGATAGTTCAAGCACAACTTCCTCTGTATTTTTTCTTTTTCGTACTTCAGAACAGATGTATTTTGACATTTGTTTTAAAGATTTTTTGTCAATAACCCCAAGGTAGCGTTCTTCTCGATCTTTATGTGCTGTTGTATGTTTTTCGGTCCCATCTCTCCTCCTTTGAGATTTAGATTGTATAAAAAAACCGTCCACTCAAATGCCAGAAATTCTGGTATTTGCACAGACGGTCATTCTTTGACGCGTGGTACCACTATGCTTTGATCTCTTTGCGCTATCTCGGGCGCCCCCGAACAAGTTCTGCGCAACTTTTTCAAGATGCGCTGTGCCTGCCACCGGTCTCTTTTTAGAAAACTGTGAAGAACGGACTCCTCACCTTCGGTTTAGAGGAGTATACCACATTTATTTTTTGGGCTTAGGATCGTCTGTTAAGGCTGTGTATGCAACCTTGGATTTATCTGAAACTGGAATACCTTGTAATTCGTGAATCCTGCGTAGGTGTGCAGTGAATGTAGAAGAAGTATCTTCAATATGCTGATCAAGCTTGAGGTGAATCGTATTCAGTGTTGACTGCATTTCCTGCATACGCTCGTTGGCATCATCTATTCGTTCATCCATCCGTTTTTCCATATGATCTATGCGCTTTTCTAACCGTTCGAATCGTATATCCATTTTTCGATCATGTTTCGCAAACTCCTGCTTCAAATCCGCTTTTGTTACAAATACCCGCAATAACTGAGGCATGAATTTCTGTTCAAAAACTTTTAACATGCTTGATTCAATTGTCTTAATATCTTGTTTTGTTAACATATTTATTTCTCATTCTTTATTTTGTCTATAGCACTTTATGCTCAATAGCCTTGGTGCCTTGCAAGGAAAATTCAGAAACATGACAAAGATCGCAACTTCTAAAACTGGACATAAGAAACTCCTTTCTTTACAACCGATGAATATAAAGAGCTCGCTTGGAGGAAATGGACGTTCGAAGGTATGAGAACTCTACCTTGAACGGCGAACAGTATCGTGAATATATCGCCACTCAACAAAGAAATCAACTGGATCTTTTTAGAGCAAGTTTTTGACTACTAGAGGAGTTTCTTGAGCGCTTCCGCAAACAACGGAACAACCGACAATACCCGTAATTTTGGAAAAATTTTTCCTTCAACCGAGACCGTATCCGAAACAACTACCTCGTTGACTTCGCTTTTTTGCAACGCTTGAGAGGCATTCCCACCCAATAATGCATGTGTGGCGTAGAACACTACACGTTTTGCACCGTGTTTTTTGAGCTCCCGAGCTCCTTCGATAATTGTTGAACCGGTGTTTATGCAGTCATCAATAACGACACAAACTTTTCCACGAATATCCCCGCCAACAAACTTTGCTTGAACTTTGCCTGTATGAAGGTCGCGCACTTTGTCGATATGATGAATCTCTGCTCCCACCGCCTTGGCAAACACAGAGGCACGTTTTAACCCACCAAAGTCTGGAGAAATCACCACCAACTCATTTTTCGAGTAGTGCTCGAGTGCGTCATCTACAAACAACTCAAGTGGACTCAAAATGGTGGTGGGTGTAGAAAAAAAGGCAGCCACACTATTGTTGTGCAGATCCATGAGAACTACGCGCTTTACATTTTTGTGAGAAATAATATCCGCCGCCACGCGCGCGGCAATCGGTTCGCCAGATCGAAATACCTTGTCCTGCAATGAGTACCCCATCCACGGCACCAATGCAATGATGGACCGCGCACCAGCCCGTTCTACTGCATCCACAAGTAACGCGTACTCGATGAGATGTGTATCAACAGGGTGAGAAAACGACTGAACAAGAATAACATCCTCGTTTGCTACCGAAGTTTTTACCCACACGCGACGATCGCCATTTGGGAACATGGAAAGATCAACCTCGGCGAGAGGAATATGTGCTTGTTTGGAAAGTGCTTTGGCGAATGCTTGATGCGAAGAACCCGAAAGCAGGATCATTTGCCTCATTTTGTTATATGCACTTTACGCGAGTACTTATACCGAATACTTACTTTTTCGCAAGACCAACGAGCAGTTTACTCAACTGACTTTTCACACGAGCTGCTTTATTTTTATGGATAATGTGGCGCTTTACGGCGCGATCTACAGCAGAAAATGCTTTACTCAAATTTGTGAGATCCGGTGCTTTTCTCATGGCGTCGATCATAGACTTCGCACGTGATTTCACCGGACGATTTATTGCTGTTTTGCGTTTGGTTTGGCGAAGTGCTTTGAGTGCTGATGATAAAATTGGCATAGGTGGATTGTACCAGAGGATGGTTGAGGGCTCAAGGAGGAAATTTACTTCCTCACAATCATCAACACATCCTTCACACTAATCAAGACAATCAACCCCAATAAAAAGATCATCCCTACGGCATTTGCTCGTTGTTCATACCGAACTCGTCGTTCTTTACCCAACAAACGCTCTAAAAGAATAAACACCGCTCGCCCGCCATCGAGGGCTGGGATTGGCAACAGGTTCAACACACCCAAGTTTAGTGACAACAATCCAGCAAAGTTTAATACCATGAACGGCCCCTGCTTAAATACGTCCTGTTTTTGCGCGACATACACAATCCCGATTGGCCCGCTTAACTCATTAGGCACCGATCGCTTTTGTACCAGTGTAACCACGAGCTGACCAAGCGAGGAGAGAATTTGTTTTGCGAAGGCATATGAATCCTGAACTCCACGAGCAATGCCCTTAGGAATCATCTGCCAAGGCGGATATTGCACAATTTTAACATCATTAAGCATAACTCCTAAACCACCTTCATCGGTTGGCGTTTCCTCTGGCGTGCGCACATACGGCTCAAGCTTTAACACTTCTCCATCGCGTTTTACCTCAATCGTTACGATTTCCCCACGAAACTGTTGAAGCATTGTAATAAACGCTTGCGCAGAGTTTACTTCTTGATTATTCAATAATAAAATTTCATCGCCGCTTTTTAACTGTGCAGTTTCAGCCGGCGATCCCTGTGCAACAATTTCGATGAGCGGGTGTGGAAGATTCTCCGGAATGCCAAACATTGTGTATAGAATGGCAAAGGCTGCAATGCCGAACACAATGTTCACGACCACGCCGGCCAATACCACAACTAAACGTTTGACAGGAGGTTTTTCGGCAAACAGCTCTTGTTTAGGAATAACCGAGCCGTCTTCATCTTTTTCTCCTGCGCCCTCCAATGATTCAGCATCATCGCCAGCCAAACGAACAAACCCACCAAACGGCAACCAATTTAACGAGAATAATGTCTTTTTCCATGTTCCAAGTTTCAACGCTCGTGGCGGATATCCAAATCCAAACTCACGCACGCGAATGCCTATGAAACGAGCCGCCAAATAATGCCCCAGTTCATGGATCAGAACAAGGAACGCAAGGACAAGAATAACGATAAGCATGTTCATAATGGTTTGTATGCTGAGAATTTTTTCCTTTCTTGCGAAAATCAACAAACATAGAGCCCTTGATTTGAGCTAGAAAGGAAAAAATCACACTTTCATGAGCTCTGACTCTTTATCCTTTGAAAGCTGTTCCAACTTCACCGCACACTCATCAAAACTCTTCTGAAGACTCTCAAGCGCAGCCGTAATATCATCTTCAGAAACCCCAGCCTTCCCCTTTTGGTCCTCGATCATTTTTTTGTGCTTCTGGCGAACATCACGAAGCATTTGTTTCCCAGATTCCAACTTCTGTTTCACCAACCGTACCATTTCCTCGCGGCGTTCTTGCGTGAGCATGGGGATGGTGACGCGAATCTGATCACCATCAACTACCGGACTCAAATTTAATCCTGAAGAAGCAACACCTTTTTCAACTGATTGAATCAACGATTTGTCCCATGGAATGATGACAATCATATTTGTGTCCGGCGCCGAGATCATCGCAACCTCCATAAGGCGCATGTGAGAACCATAGGCCTCAATCATCACGTTCTCAACGATAGAGGGTTTGGCGCGACCAGTACGAACCGTCGCCATATCGTCACGGACAACTTGCAAAACTTTGTCGCCATCGTGTGAAAACATTACCGAGTCAAAAATCATGAGGTCTCCTTGTAGTTCTTCCTGTCGCCAATTCCTTGTCGCTTGTTGCTGATATGGTACCATACCGATATGCAATTCTGGCAGACACTTTTTGGATCATTTACAAACTTGGACGCATACAAGAATGTCGTCGCTTTTCCACTACGAACTTCGTTGTGGTTTGTGATTCGATTCTATCTTTTGCTGATGTTTATCGCCGGAATCTCTGTTTTCTTTATTGCAAGAGCATTCGCAACACAGATTGCTCATGCTTTTCCTCAGGAAGCCTCGCTGCGATTTGAAAGCAGTCATCTTTTAGCATCTGGGCTTGAGTTGCCTTGGAAAGTTTCTCTCCCGTTCAATACCAAAATGGCTGTTTTTGAGGACCATGTCGCATTTGATAGCAACGGTCAAGAATTCTTTTCCGCACCATTATCGCAACTTCTTCCAAACACTGAGCCTTTCATCATTACCGCGAACGACGTAAAACAACATGCTCAGCAAACGCTTCCCACAGCCGCAACCATGACTGTTGTTTTTATTGTGATTATGATTGCGATTGGCCGAATTTTCTCGAGTTTTGTTCACGCAGTCTTTTTTAGTTGGATCCTTGCAATGTTTGGTATCCGGATGACGTTTAGTAAACTTGCACAGCTCATGTTCCACATTGCGGTTGCAGCTGAAGGAATAAACCTTGTGTCCTTACTCATCTACAGAAATCTTGCGGTTCCAATATATGAACTCGCGTTTTTGGGAATTACTTTATTGGTGCTGCGTTCTCTCCGACGGCCATTCGCGTAAAGCGCGCAACCACGATATTCTCACCGAGAATCCCCGCAGTTTCTTTCACTAGATCCTTGATACTAGTATCTGGGTTTCGAATATATTGCTGTTCTAAAAGCTCCACAACGGTGGCTGGTTTCATGGACGCAACCTGCATAGCAACTTCTTTGCCAAGGGTAACAAACTTCTCATTGCGTGCCACAAAATCTGTTTCACAGTTGAGCTCAACCATGGCAACCACTTGGCTACCTTGGTGTACATAACTCGCAATAATTCCTTGTTTTGCTTCGTTCCCAGATTTTTTTTCGGCGCGCTGCATGCCTTTTTGTTTGATCCACTCCTCAGCTTTTTTCATGTCACCATGTGACTCTTCTAACGCGCGCTTTGCGTCCATAATGCCAGCGTTAGTTTTCTCGCGAAGTTGCTTGATCATTTCTGTGGTGATTGGTTTGGAGTTTACTTTTTGCATGCAGCCTTCCCCTCTTTATATGCAGTTGCAACAGCGTGCACTAATAGTTTAATGCTGCGCACTGCATCGTCATTTGCCGGGATCGGATATGTGACTTGGGTTGGATCGCAGTTGGAGTCCACAATGGCAACCACTGGAATTCCCTTAGCTTTTGCTTCTTTCACCGCATTTTCCTCTTTTTTGATGTCAACAACAAATAATACATCTGGGAACGTGGTAAGACTTTCAATACCACCCAAAAATCTTTCCAGTCGGGAAATATCCTTATCGATGAGAACGCGCTCTTTTTTAGTAAACATATCGAGTTTGCTCTCTTCGCGGTCTTTCTTTAACTTTTTCATCTTGTCCAGCGATTTCTTGATTTGATCCCAGTTACTAATGGTTCCACCAAGCCAGCGAATAGCAATATATGGAGCACCTGCACCAATCGCTTCTTCCTTTAAAATATCTTGAGCTTGGCGTTTGGTACCAATGAACACAACGCTTTTGCCTTCTTTTGCTGTGTTGTAGATAAACTGGCACGATTCCTCGAGTTTTTGCGCGGTTTTGAAAAGGTCAAAAATGTGGACGCCGTTTTTTGTGGCGTAAATATATTGCTTCATCTTTGGCGACCAGCGTTGCGCTTGATGACCAAAATGACAGCCCGCTTCGAGCATGTCTTTGACATCAACAGAAAATGAAACTGATTTAGCCTGGACAACCTGTACTGCAGATGCTTCTGCCATATGTTCTCCTTGTTCCTCCCCCGCGGCGAAGTTCTAATCAGGAGAACGTCGCGAGGTGTGTAGTACGTTTAGTAAGGGCTATTGTACCAGGTCAATAAGATTTTCCAAGAGGCAGACTCGTGTCATCGGCCCAACGCCGCCAGGAACCGGTGAAAGAAAACTTGCAACCTCAAACAACCCTGTTGTGTTTACCTCTGCTTTCGGCGATCCCGCGTCAATAACAATCACTCCCTGTTTTAGCATGTCGTCCGTTACCAAACCTTCTTGTCCTGTGGCAGATACGAGTAAGTCTGCCTGTTTGAGTATTTCCGGCTGAGTTGCAAGTTCTTTGCGGCCAAACCGATGCACAATCATGTGATACCGCTTTTCAAGTTCATCGGCGACAGGTTTTCCCACAATTTCACTTCTTCCTAAAACCACTGCAACTTTCCCTTTCGGCTTGAATCGCAGGTGTTCACATGCACTATCAAAGATCGAGAGAATTGCCCGCGCTGTTGCCGGAAGTACCACTCGATCTAGCCGAAGGCCATCCACGTCTTTTTTTTGATGAATTGATGAAACAATTTCTGACCACCAAGTTGGGTTTGGCTCCAAAGTCTTCGCTGGTTTTTGGACAATGATTGCTGAAATTGTTGAATCTGCTCCTGCTTGTAAAAGTCGCTCTTTCACTTCTTCAAGTGTTGTACTTATTGGCAGGATGACAATCTCGTACTCTACTCCAACCGATTCAGCATCTTTTTTCTTCAAGTTGGCATAAATTATACTAGGATGATCTTCTTGAAATACCAATGAATATATACGTAAATGAGGAAGTTTACTGATCTTCTCTTTCAGTAGTTTCTTTCGCTCATAAGCTACGGCTTTGCCGTCAAAGATCATCATATGAGGTTCTTTACAATCTCAATATTTTTTGCATCCGGACCGTTGCCGTCAAAACCTGGGACTTCCAGAATGAGTGGGAGATGTGCAAATGCTGGGTTTTGTGCGACCGATTTCATCCCGTTCTCTCCAATCAATCCTTTGCCAATATTCTCATGACGATCACGGCCACTGTTAAAAGGATCGCGTGAGTCGTTCAAGTGGATTACTTTGAGAGAGTTCAACAAATCGTGTTTCTTCATTTCCTGGTCTATATGCGCCAAGTCATACCCCGCCGCAAATCCATGACACGTATCAAAACACCAAGCAAGTCGTTGTTTTTCGACATACGTGGGCAACGCAGTATATAGCCGTTGAATATCGGCAAAATCAGAACACAACTTTCCTTTCTGCCCCGCAGAATTTTCAATGAGTAACGTGCTATTAGTAGGTGTCGCATCCAAGATTTCGCGCATGCGCTTTACCAACACATCAAACACCGCTTCAAAACCCTTTCCAAGGTGACTTCCCAGATGGACAATGACTCCGCTTGCGCCAATCTGCGATGAGTATTGTAGATCATATGTGAGTGCATCAATCGAATGGTGGATGAGGTCGTCGCGATCACCACTCAAATTGATGAGATACAGTGCGTGGATAAAGGTTGGGCCAAAATTGTGGTCTTTGCAGAATGTTTTATACGCATCCGCTTTTGCTTGCTCCAACGGCTTTCTGGTCCAACTTCTCGGAGATCCGGAAAAAATCTGCAAACAGTTACCACTCATGGAAATCATATTTTGTGCGGCGCTGACAAGACCGCCAGCAACAGAAAGATGGGCGCCAAGTCGACGAGGTGTTTTCATAGGGAGAGTGTATCACAGCATAGAATCACGCTTGAAGTCAAAATCACCACGTATTGCCTACTCCCATTCCATTGTTGCGGGTGGTTTATTGGTGATGTCGTACACCACGCGAGAGATTTGTGGAACCTCATTTACAATTCTTGATGAAATTGTTGAGAGGACTTCATATGGAATATCCGCCCACTGGGAGGTCATGACGTCGTTTGATTCATATGCGCGCACCGCAACAACCTCGGCAAACACGCGGGCATCGCCCTTTACCGCAGTGCTATACGCTCCGGTCATTACCGCAAAACATTGAAAGCACTTGTCATATAAATGAGCGCGCTTGAGCTCCTCCACAACAATATTGTCCGCTTGAATCTCTTGTGCAAGACGCTGTTCGGTAACTTCTCCTCGGATGCGAATGGCATATCCTGGTCCGGGAAATGCGCGCTGTTTGACAAACTCTTCCGGAATACCAAGTTTTCTGCCAAGTACACGCACCTCATCCTTATAAAATGTCCGAAGTGGTTCGATTAACCTCATCTTCATTCCCTTTGGCAACCCGCCAACATTGTGATGCGACTTAATCTTTGAAGCATGCTTGCTTCCCTTGGATTCGATAACGTCGGAGTAAATCGTTCCTTGCCCCAAAAAAGAAATGTTCCTATGTTTCTTTGCTTCTTCGCTGAATATATCGATATAGAGCTTTCCAATCGCTTTTCTCTTTTTTTCAGGATCGGTAATACCTTTAAGTGCTCGAAGAAATCGCTTTCTAGCCTGGATCACCACAAGTTTTGTCTTTACATGACGAGTAAAAAGTTGCCGCACATTTTTAATTGTTCCTTGACGCATAAGTCCGCTTTCGACATACACCGCGATAAGTTGCTTGCCGATTGCTTTTCCAATGAGCGCGGCCGCAACAGTAGAGTCCACCCCGCCAGACACAGCGCAAATAATCTTTTCTTTTCCTACCGTTTGACGAATTTGTTCGATGAACAAACGCGGATCTATAGAAAGAGGCATAAGTTTCTCTTTACACACTTTTTCTGCAAAGTACGTAAGAATATTGTTGCCTTGCTGCGTATGATCGGCTTCGGGATGAAAAAGAAGTCCAAAAAAATTTCTTGTTTGATCTGTCACGGCAGCGAATGGAACTCGAGGTGTAGTGCCGATCGCAGAAAATCCTGGAGGAAGTTTTGTGACACTGTCTCCATGCGACATGATGACCGAGTATGATGTTTTTGGCAGTGCAAATACATTCTTGGAAAACGTTATTGTTGCTGGGCCGTACTCTTTTTGACCGCTTTTTACTTGACCACCGAGTTTCTTTGCCATGAGTTGCCAACCATAGCAGATCGCTAAAATAGGAATCTTCAATGAGAAAACTTTGGATGAAATAGTTGGTGCGCCTTTTTCATAAACAGAGGAAGGGCCACCCGAAAAAATAATGCCTTGCGGTTTTTGTTTCTGTATTTTTGAAAGAATTTCTGAGGGAACGATATATTCGATGTGAACACCAATGTCGCGCAACCGCCTCCCGATTAAATGCGCGGTCTGTGAGCCAAAATCGACAATATATATCATGACTTCCTGTAAATCGGGAACCGTTTACAAAGCGCAACAACATTTTTTCGCACATCATGAAGAAAACGATCTGTAACGATTTCTTTTCGAAATGCCCGAGTAAATTCCTTGCGACGTTCTATATCTTCAGGGAGTTGCCACTTCTTTGCGTACGTAAGTATCTTGATGATCCAATCAGCAATATACTGCATTTCTTTTTCTTTCATACCTCGAGTAGTTACTGCTGGGGTTCCCAATCGTAAACCAGAAGGAAAAAACGGTGACGCGGTTTCGTATGGAACAGTATTGCGATTCACAACAATCCCGGCATACTCCAAAGCCCAAGCCGCCACCCATCCGGAAAGACCAACAGAACGGAGATCAACCAAGACCAAGTGTTTATCGGTACCATCCGAGACAACATCATATCCAGCAGATTTTAACTTGGCAGCCAAGAGCTGTGCATTAACCACTACTTGCCGGGCATAATTCTTAAAAGAAGGCCGTAGTGCCTCTCCAAGTGCCACAGCAATGCCGCCAATAGTGTGTTCATGCGGACCACCTTGAAGGCCAGGAAAAACTGCTTTGTCTATTGCTTCATCAATTGGTTTTCGGGCAAACACCATCGCGCCGCGAGGGCCACGGAGTGTTTTGTGTGTGGTCATGCTTACAACATCAGCATACGGAAATGGTGAAGTGTTTGCGCCGCCGGCAATAAGCCCAGCCTCATGCGCAACATCTGCAAGATAATATGCTCCAACTTTTTTGGCAATAGCCCCCATACGTTTGTGATCGATTTCACGAGGATACGCGGTTCCGCCCGAAACAATAAGCTTTGGTCTAAACTTTAGCGCCTGTTGCTCGATTTGATCATAATCGAACACACGCGTTTCTTTACTTACATGATAAAACTCGATGTCCCAAATCTTTGAGACTAAGGTTACTTTTTTTCCAGGCATTTGCCAGCCATGCGATAAATGGCCTCCATCAGGAAGATACATTGAAAAGATCTTATCCCCTGGCTCCAGCAAAGCGGCGTATACCGCCAAGTTCGCCGGACTTCCAGAAAGCGTTTGAACATTTACCCCCCATTCATCCTCACGTAGACCAAATACTTGGAGTGCTCGTGATTTACAAAGTAGCTCCACTTCATCGATAATCGTATTGCCTTGGTAGTATCGTTTTTTTGCTTGACCTTCTGCATACTTGTTCATGAGCACCGAGCCAACAGCCTTCATAACCTCTGGAGACGTATAATTCTCCGAAGGAATCAGTGCGAGCGTCTCTTCTTGTCGTTTTTTTTCTTGCTGGATGAGTGTAAAAACTGGATCAGTAGAAGTTTTCATATCGGGTTATTGTACCACCTGATGTGATACAATGTGCAATTCGTATTATGTTCGGGCAATCTGAATATCTAGCATTTAAAGATCCATCGGTTGAAGAGGCTTGGCGATACGCGGTTCCTATTCGACCAGGTGGTCGTCCTTTACCCGAACCAGAATCACTTTCTCATCCTGATGCTTCCGGGTTTACTTCAAAACCTATTTTGATTTCATTGACTGCTTACCCAGATGATCAACAGGTTGGAGCGGTGGGAATAACAACTACCAGAGATGCTCTTGTTCGATTCTTAAAAATTCCTGATGATCGCGTAGTATACGTTGGCAAGGTGTTTTTGAGCCTCGCGAGTAAATGGTATAGAACACAACACAATATGTCGCCGGATACGGATGTTGATAAAGATAAGGTTCTTCGTTATGCTCGCAAGGAAAATCCTCCGCAAAATTTCGATCTGATGATTGATGAAGCATGTACCAACCGTGTTATTAAAGCTTATAAACTTGATCAACATGTACCTGTTATTCTCGATACTAAGTTGCTATGGAACCTTCTTTGTATGGAGCACTGCCCTATTTCAAATGCACAGCTTCTCCCTCCTGACCTTGTACAAATCGCCATAGGTTTCACCAGTGCAAGAAGGGTGGCAAATGTGCGTCATGTGAGACGACAAAACAACAAACCCCCTGACTATCAACCGTCACCCAGTGAACTCTTTGATGCAGATCAAGCACGTTCAACGAGATATGCGGATGATCAATCCATATTCAACAATCAATATGGAATAGTCTATGATCCTCATACTATTTATAGCGGTCTTCATCTCATTGTAGACACAACCTTTCTTACTCCAGAACAACAAGTAGAAAAAATCGTTGGGGCTTTGACGAACACATATGGTGCAAATCCCACAGCAATGCAAGCATTGGGACTCACATCTTTTACATAAGAAGTTTTATAGCGCAAGTTACTTCTCTTGCCGCTGTTCTTCTTTTTTTAATGAAATCAAAAATGGGATCAGCCGATATATTTGTCATGATTGGGTGTATTGTAGCGGAAAACCACAGGATTTAAACCACTTGTCATAGGTAAGAATATCCTTCATGCCAAGTTTTTTTGCAGTAGCCACAAGCGCACAATCAACAAACGATGTGCCTTTCTTCTTTTGCTTGAGGAAAATTCTCCATGCCTTGTCTTCAAGCTGTTCATCAAATTGAATCACCTTTTCTATGATCGTTCCATAATGTGCATAAAAATCTTTTGCTGAATCCATTCCTTTTCGCATACTGATCACTGTAACGCACTCCTGAATAACAAGACTAACCGTCGCGAATTGGGCTTTTTTATCCCGAAGACTGGTAACCATGTTTACGGCACGAATATGGAGATTATCATGGGGCCAATACAATGCCAGAAGAACATTCGTATCAAGAAGGAAATACTCTGACATGAGAATTACTCTCCTCCATAGAGATATGTATCAACATTTTGGGCTAGGTCTCGAGGTATTTTTCCTTTTCCAGCTCCAATAAATCCTTTGCCAAATTTTTTTGCGCGCTTTTTTCCAGTAGTTTTCTTCAAATATCCATCAATACTCTTGCGAACAATCACGGAAAAGTTCTCCCCACTTGTCTTGGAAATAACCATAACATGCTGATACATCTCATCTGGAATATAGATCTGTGTACGAATCATGCCGTGATTGTATGTTGTATGTTGTATGTTGTCAATGCTAGCTATCTTTTGCCAGACTATTTACGCCAGCACCGTCTCCACATCATTCGCCACGTATGTTCCCACATCCTCACCAATAATCGCTTTCTTTAAATTTCCTGCCTTGAACAGTTCAAATACCATCACCGGCATGTTGTTCTCCATACACATGGCCAAAGCGCTAGAGTCCATCACTAAAACATTCTCATCCTTATGTGCATCAATAAACTTTAACGTTTTATACCGTTTGGCATCTGGAAATTTCATCGGATCTTTGTCGTAGACTCCATCAACTTTTGTTGCCTTCATCACCACATCGCAGTGAAGTTCCAAGGCATGAAGGGATGCTCCTGTATCGGTCGTCACATATGGTACACCTGTTCCCGCGGCCAAGATCACTACTCTACCCTTTTCTAAATGCCGAATTGCTCTGCGACGAATAAACGGCTCGGAAACCGCCGGCATTTGTAAGGCAGACTGCACGCGTGTTGGAACGCCAACTTTTTCTAAGGCATCCTGTAATCCAAGTGCATTGATGACTGTTGCAAGCATACCCATATAGTCTGCTGTTGCTCGGTCAATACCGCTTTTCTCACCAGCGACCCCTCGGAAAATGTTGCCGCCACCAACAACAATAACCAACTGCACACCAAGATCATAAATTTCTTTGATTTGCTTTGCGACGGTTAATGCTGCTTGAGGTGAAATGCCATACTCTCGATCACCCAATAATGACTCACCGCCAACTTTGAGAAGAACTCGAGAAAAACGTGTGGAAGTTTTTTTCTGATTTGGCTGTGATATTACCATAAGTTTCTCCAATAAGATTTTTCGGAATAAGAAGTTCTGGTGTATTATGCACGAAGAAAATAAAAGGTTCAACACCAATACTGTATCCAGAGGTATTTCACTGTTTCAGTTTTTTCTCGACTATGTTCCAAATATTTTCTGCTATTTTGTCGATTGATTTCGAGGCATCTATAACTGCCCATCGATGATGATCATTCTTCTTCGCCACCTCAAGATATGCATTGCGTACTTTTTGGTGAAAATCTTTTGTTTCCATATCAAGTCTATCCATCTTTTCGGTTTGGGACCGCCGTGCAAGTCCAATCTCTACTGGAATGTCGAGTAAAAAGGTGAGGTCGGGGTAGGTGTCTTTAGTTGAAATATTGTTGAGTTTTTCAATAGTGTCCACGCCAAATTGGCGCACTATGCCTTGGTAGATTATAGAGGAGTCACGGGTACGATCCATCAGGACGATCTTCTGTGCCTCAAGACTTGGGAGAACCAACTCGCGATACAGTTGCGCGCGCGCCGCTTGAAACAGTAAAACCTCGGTAGTGTATGCAATGCCGATGTTTTTTGCCGATAACACTACTTCGCGGATCTGCTCCGAGATTACGGTTCCGCCCGGTTCGCGTACAATCACCACGTCAAAACCTCGTTCTGTTAATGTATCGCGAAGACGCTTAATCTGAACGGTCTTCCCTGCTCCCTCGCCGCCTTCAAATGAAATTAAGTAACCTTTTTGCACAACATTCCTTATATCACACTTCAAAAGTTACTGCACCATTTCGCTTAAACACAGTTTTGGCAAAGTTTTTATGTCTCATCAATCGCAAAGCGTGTGGAAGTGCTTGAACGATCTGGTATATAAGCATATTTATCGCATCTATATCTTGCATATGCCATTCTTGCATCCACCTACCCACGTCAACTCTATTCCCATTCCCGGTATGTGTTTCAATAAAAGTATACGGGATGTTGGCATATGCGCGAAGTTTTTTGAACTCAATAATATACTCTATCAATCTCCCTCTAGCATTTGAGTTTATAAACTTGCCTGTACTGAGCGCGTCAATCATAAACGCCTCAAACTCTTCCTCTATAAACGGATCAAACTCAACACATACATAATCCGATACTCCAGAAGACGAGCCATTGACCAGCGCCAACGCGGGATGCCAAAAGGCTTTCCTTCTATGCTTCCCTTCTACAAGAAACTTGTGTTGTTCTTGTATTTCTTGTTCGAGTTCATGTGAAGTGAGCTCACGTTTTAAACGTTCAAGTTTATGCTGAACCTCCCACTTGCCTGTTTGCTCATTGTGAATATAAAAAAAGATGTCTGAAGCAGCAGAGGGTTTACCTGTTTCGTTGTGAAGATGCCAAGCCTTATGTAAAGCAGCCTCTGGAGCAGAAGATGAAAGTGGTTCCAGATACTGTGGATGCCTTTCACACTCCACACTCACATGCAATCCACCATTCCGACGAAACATATAGTCAATACCCGGAGTTTTAACTTCATTGGCGTTTGCTTGTACTGTACTGCACCCTCCTAATAGATCCCGCAAACACCCCTTAATTCCACAAAATGCCTGAAGTTCAGCTACGCGAATATCGTCGTTGATCAAAAAAATATTTTTGGGAGAATACACATCAACTGCAGACAACAACACCCCCTTTTGTTCACTTGGTTTCTCTGGATTGTTCCAGAGTTTCTTGGGATCAAAAGTGGATGTTTTCCACTTTGGATACATTTCAGTGTAACGAATATGTAAATCCTGTAAAGACAAAAAAGACCCGAAGGGTGGAGAAAATCGTTTTATTGTTGCACTGAGGAGGCAGAGAACATTTATAAAGTTCTTTTTTACGCCGGATCCTGATTATACGACTTCCCTTTTCGAATCGACTCCTCTGCTTTTTGCAGTTCCAGTCCAATATACATGATGTGACCAGGTTCAGATAAATAGTTCCAGTCTGTGATTTGCCATGCGACTTCTTGTGCGGTTCGTCCTTCAAATACTTTCATTGCTGGCCCACCATTTGGTTCAAACAGCGTGGCGCGAATAAGTTTTTCCGCTTGAGACTGCGGATTTTTTGGCATCAGCGGCAATGTTTTTGCCACGGCATACGGCACCGATTGTTCTTTGTATTTTTCCGAAAACATCGGCCACACGTAGGCCTCTTTTTCTGGAATCACCTCGACCACCACATTCCCTCGAGGTTCAAAGGTGAAGTGAACAGCAGGAGAGTAACCTAGCTCAGGTTCATAGTGTTGCATTAACAGATTATCCACAAGACCAAAATCATCGGCGTACATGTGTGCAGAGTGCGTGATCATAGTTAGTGGTCCCATTTGCAGGCCGGCAGAGTCGGCAATATCCTTTTGCAGCTTGCGCAGTGCAAAAGTGTTTCGCGGCCATCCATGCACCATATCCTGCGATCGAAAGTGCGCGGTAAAGAAAAACTTGTTGTCCTGCACCGAGCCCAACACCATAACCAAACACGGCGTATCCCCTTTGTTGACTTGATTCCAGTCAAGTTTCGGATTCATGGTGGTCGCTATCATCTTTTTACTGTCGGGACGATTTTTCAACAGATTTTTCATCGCGGCAATTTGATCCACGCCCAAGTCTACACGCATGCGTTTGCCATAGTTATACGCAACACCAGGAATTTGGCGAGCCGTGAGCATCTCGGCATAATACGCCTCCAACTCTACACGCGTAAACGGCAAATATTCTGGGAAATAAATGTTTTCTGGATCCTCATCGGTGATGACCGCGGTTAAGTTCAAGATCTCTTTGAGCGAGTTGTCTTTGCTGTATCGCGTGTGTTTGGGTCGGCCGTATTTTTGAATTTCATTGAGCAACTTTAGCCAAGTTTTTGCGACGGTTGGAGCAGAAACGCGGAATCCAACCTGCTCGGATGGCATGGTGCGCACTGTGACTTCGGCCTGCGGGAAGGTGCGGGTCTTGGCTGAAAATGGCTCCATGTGTTTGCTGGACATTTCTTTCACCTTCGCAACAAGATCTACTGCCGTTCGTCCACGCATATCGACAACCTCAACCACCTTTCGAAACTCCTCAATGATGTCATCAGGAATTTCTTTTTCGATCTCACCGCGCGCCGCAATAATCTTCCGATTTTCTTTATCCACGCCTTTTTGTTTGAACATGAGTAATGAATGGCCAGAGAGCGACATTTCTGCGCCCCAAATGACAATCACGCGAATGTGAGGGTTGGCAAAGATATTGCGCATCATGGAGTTGATACCTTGTGCGCTGTAGAGATTTCCAATGGTGTTGTACTCGATGTTTTTGAGCAGTGTTTCGATGACTTGGCGCTCGGTCCACAAGCAACACACCGCCACGTGATGGCGAGGATTTTTAACCTTGAGAATGTCTTTATAGAGGATGGGCCAGTGGGAAAGGTCGATGGCGTTCTTTGACAACGATTGTTTTTTCTGTTTAGTTATTTTTGTCATTTTGGTTTTTTGCATGCCAATATTTCACAATATTCTTATATGTCTAGCCCATTCTGTCTCGAAAGAATCTCTAGTTTTACGAAGTTGTGAATCTGTTAATCTCACAGAGGAATGAACTATTTTTGGTATATCCCAAAATGAGAAATGTTGTTTTCTAGGCACTAATGTTCTTTTGCGTTTTGCTTTTAGCATAGGCTAGAGCATACTGGAAGATGTAAGAATGATCAAGCAGTTTTAGCAGCGCTTGAAGATGTGTTTGTATTCGGTTGGTGATAATTACTCGCAGAAAAACTGCTTTCGCCTTCTCTCTTATATAACACATCAGTGTTTTCTTTACCGGAAAACCCTTTTATTACTAAACGTAATACTTCCCCAGGCAACACCCCTTCTCTCTTCAGAAGATCCATAATGAGCACGCTACCGTCCAATGCTTCAACATAATATTGATAACCTTCGCCCCATTTGATCTTTGCCATACTTCCTCCTCTTTGACTGTGTATTGTACACCCTACTCAAAATCCTTCCAAATCTTCGAGGCTGTTGGCGGCTCCTGGTCCTGATACTTATTACTCAGTTTTGAGTAGTCAATCTCAACCGGCGAGCTCATCTGCAAAAATGCAAGTTGTGCAACACGCATGCCGGCGTAAATCTTGATCGGCAGATTGCTGATATTGCTCATCTCAAACGTCAAATAGCCGGAAAATCCCGGCTGAACAAAACTCGCGGTTGCGTGCACGATAAGTCCAATGCGCCCAAGCGATGATCGACCTTCCAATAATCCAATGAGATCGGAAGACAATGTAATGATTTCCTGCGTTGAGCCTAAAATAAACTCGCGGGGGTGAATAATGATCGAGCCATCTTCTTTCGCTTTCACTAGCTCAGTGACGTCAAACTCTTTTTTTACATCGATATGCGTGTGCGCGTTGTTGCGAAATACGCGGAAATTTTGGTGAAGGGTAAGATCGATCGCGGCCGGCCGAATGTGTTCATCATGAAGCGGCTCCACCACAATTTTCTTTTGCGCTATGTACTTGCGGATGTCTTTGTCAGAAAGAACCATGCCGATATGCTAACACAAATTACTAAGAGTTGCTTCGTTAAAAATCACTTTTATGGCCCAAACTCAACACGAAGAGGTGTTTTAAATGTCTTTGCTATTCTTTTAAGGAATGATAAAGACGGCGTTGTTTTTGCGTGTTCAATTCTAGAAATGACTGATTGTTTTGTATGCAGTTTCATCGCCAATTTTTTCTGCGTTATACCTTTTCGTGTTCTTGCTTCGATGATGGATCTCGCAATAGAATACTCAAGTTCAGTTTCCTTGAGGGCTTTTTTAAACTCAGAGTTTTTTAGTAATAGTTTTTTGTGTGTTTTCCAGTTCATATGATGATAATATAACAATATTGCGATATTTCAAGACCAGTTCATTAATAGTTATAGGATAAATGTTCCCCGTAGCGAGTAGTACTCGGACGAGAGAGTTCGTTGAGAGTTTTTATTCCAAGTCCCCCCATTTACTCACCTAACGACTTCCTATACCGAATATTATCCTTGAGGTGTTTAAACCCTCTTCATTTTTTCAGCAAAGAAAATTTATCAAAACTCTTTGCGCGTTTGCGATGTTGTTCCACGTATTTCTCATATTTATGATCGACAAACCACTTGATGCAGACATCGGCGGCATATGCAACGGCTTGTGGTAAAAGCGTTTTTTCATCATCCGATAATTTTCTTACAGACTCATATCCTTGAATCTCTGCTTGTATAAGCTCTGGCATCAAACTCTCTTCATCCTTTGAGTAGCAAACTCCCATAATAGATCGAGCAAGGTCAACAAGAAGTACATCCTCTCCCACCTCTTCAAAATCGAAGATTGCATGTACTATATCTGGTTTTTTTGGATCAACAAGAATATTTCCCAAATGCATATCACCATGTGTTATACCCTGAGGTAGGTTTCTCCCAAACAAGAGTTTTGCTTCTTTGGTATGCATGCCAAACATATCAG
Source organism: uncultured Pseudomonadales bacterium (assembly GCA_964364145.1). GTDB lineage: Bacteria > Patescibacteriota > Microgenomatia > UBA1400 > UBA12028 > CAYILC01. The sequence continues at coordinate 13,110 of CAYILC010000002.1, read as the reverse complement.
GACTCATCCACCCCTTGAGCGGATGTGGTAATGTAATTATGCATTTGTGAAACAATGCAAGTGTTCTTCCAATTGAATATGCAAGACCCTTACTTGCATACCTAGGAGTAATTCCGCTCATCTTTTTTGAAACAACAGCTTGTTGATTGTCTTCCGTATAGATGTATTCATTCACTTTGTTTGAAAGATATGTCGGGGTGTTTACATGTATTTGAAGTAGCTGTTTCTGGACTGCAAGATCGTTTTCAATGCCCACCGGCTTTTGCGTCACAAGAAATTTAATAACAAACTCACCTTGGGAAGTTTTTACAATATAACTATGATTTCCAAGTCCATCGGTAATAGGAACCACTTTTACAACCGTTTCGAGACCGAAAAAGGATAGAATTTGTGGAATATTATTGACCTCAGCAGGTGAATGAGAGTTCATTACTATATTATAGTCGTAGTCCGAGTCCAAGTGGGGTCATACCAATGCTTGAGACAATTTACTCGAGTGGAAATTTTTGCTCTCCGCTATACACCCGTAACTCCACTAGCATCACCCCCGCTACCTCAGGCTTCTTCCAACTCGCAAAGGTACAGGCAGGATATCGAGAACACCCAAAAAACATACGTCCGCGCTTGGTGCGCTTCATAATCACATCACCCTCTTTGCAGTCCGGGCAGTTCATTCCCTCAACTTTTTCTACAAGTTTTGCGGTGTATTTGCAGTCTGGAAAACGCGAACAACTAATAAACTTGCCAAATTTGCCAGAGCGAATCACCAACTTTCCTTCTTTGCAGTCCGGGCACATTTCGCCTGTGTCCTCCACCGGAATTTTCGCTCGATCCGCATCCTTGGTCACCTCTTGTACTGTTTTTTCAAACGGAGTGAAAAATGTTTTGAGTACAACCCGCCATTTCTTCTCTCCGCGGGCAATAGCATCCAAGTTGTCTTCCATTTCGGCAGTAAATTGATAATCGAGTTCTTTCGGAAAATGCTTGACGAGAAAATCCGCAACCGTTTCGCCAATCGCCGATGCAATAAATGCCCTGTCTTTACGTTCAACATATCCGCGATCTAGAATGACGCTGATGATCGAGGCATATGTACTTGGGCGACCAATGCCCAATTTCTCCAACGTTTTAATGAGCGAGGCATCGTTGTATCGCGCTGGCGGTTGGGTAAACTTTTGGATTGCTTCGACATGATCGAGGTTGAGCGGTTGTTTTTCGTGTACATCTGGCAAAATCACGTCACCCTGATTTGGAAACAACTTCATCCAGCCATCGAACTTAAGAATAGAACCGGAAGTTTTTAACGCATAGGTATCGCTTGCGTGTTTTGCATCTTCTTTAACCTCGGCTTTAGTCTCGGTCACAATTGTGGTTTGATCATACACCGCTGAAGCCATTTGACTTGCTAGAAATCGCCGCCAAATAAGGTTATACAGTTTTTTGTGTTTATCTGCCAACTCGCCCACACTTTCTTTCGGGTCTTGTACGGACACATTGGTAGGACGAACAGCCTCGTGCGCTTCCTGTGCATTTTTACTCAATGTCTTGAAAAATCTTGGTGTTTCGGGCAAATAGTTTTTTCCAAAATTGACTGGAATGTATGCGCGAGCCATCTCGACTGCTTGTGAAGAGAGTGCAACAGAATCGGTTCGATGATATGTAATATACCCTTCTTCATAGAGTTGTTGAGCAATCATCATGGTTTGCTTTGCGCTCCATCCTAAACGATTCGATGCGGTTTGCTGGAGAGTTGAGGTTGTAAACGGCGGCAAGCTTACACGCGTACGCTGTGTTTTCTCGATCGAGCTCACATGATACGTTGCCGTGTTTAATTTTTCGACAACCTCATCTACCTCTTCTTGTCTACTCGGTTCAAAAGGTTTGCTATTTTCTTCTGTTAGTCGAAGTGCAAATTCTTCACCCTTTTCTGTCTTCACGAAGGAGTCGACTTCCCAGTAGGCTATAGGGACAAACGCTCTAATCTCTTTTTCTCTTTCGACGATAAGGCGCAACGCTACAGACTGTACGCGACCGGCAGACAACCCTCGACGCACCTTTTTCCAAAGCACCGGAGACAAGTAATACCCGACTAATCGATCTAATATGCGACGGGCTTGCTGTGCGTCAAATAACTCCAGACTTAACGTTCCAGGGTTGTTGATTGCATGTTGCACCGCATCCTTGGTAATTTCATGGAACGTTGAGCGCACAAACTCAATAGATTTTTTTCCTTTTCCTTTTGGCAGTTTTGCGGGTTTCAACAACGCAGAAAGATGCCAGGCAATGGCCTCACCTTCACGGTCGGGATCTGTTGCCAAAATAATTCGATCGGCTGAAAGTGCGAGTTTTTTGAGCTTTGCTACCACAAGTTTTTTGCCCTCGGAAAGTTCGTATTCCGGCTCAAAATTGTGGTCAACATCCACGCCCAACTTATGCTTTGGAAGATCGCGCACGTGTCCCATACTCGCCTCCACAACGAACTCTTTCCCGAGAAATTGCGAGAGTTTGCGGGCCTTTGTTGGAGACTCTACCAAGACGAGTTGCATAGCGCCTAGTGTATCACACGAGTTTTGCGTTTCAGGAGAAAACTGCGGAACCATGATGTATTACGCGACCATATATTCTCCAAATTTCTGTTCTATGAGCCCGCGCAATTCGAGCGTGGTGAGTGTTACTTGCGCGGCTTGCAATGAAAGATGTGTATTGCGTAAAACTGCATTGAGAGAGCTTGCACCGTTGTCTTCCAACGTTCTGTATATTTTTTCTTCATCCGAGGTTTCAAAAAGGAGTGCAGATTGGCGAACGTTGCCGGTACTATTGCTGTTGTTGATTGTGTTGTCAACAGGGCTCAAACTCAAGTTCAAATCTTCAAGGATATCCTGAATATTTGTGACCAACTTGGCCCCCATGTTCACCATCGCTTTTGTCCCTTCGCTATATGGATTGGTCCACGGCCCAGGCACAGCAAACACTGATCGACCATATCTGCCCGCATGACCAACCGTGATTGCCGTACCAGACCGTTCCCCCGCTTCGATCACAAGCACGCCCATGCTTATTCCTGCAATGATGCGGTTGCGAACATGAAAGTGAAACTTAGCCGCTTGCTGTTGAGGCTCGTACTCGGAGTAGATAGCGCCTCCGGCTCGTATAATAGTAGTGGCAAGGTTGGTGTGTTCTATTGGCGTAATCACATCGAGCCCACTGGGCATCACCGCAACTGTTTTTCCATCAAAATCCAGCGCTGTTTGGTGCGCTTGGCCATCTACGCCAGCAGCCAATCCAGAAACTATGGTAAAACCTGCTAAAACAAGATCTCGCACAAAACTCTTTGTCGCGGACTTGCCGTACGCCGTCATCCTGCGCGTACCAACAACCGCGATACATCTTTCGTTTGGTTGGATGCCGGAACCGCGGAAAGAAAGTTTTGCTGGACGATCGTCTAGAGGTTCTAAAAGCGAGGGATATCCCAAATCACCGGGATAAACGGTACGGATAAGAGCGGGATCAGTCATTCGTATACTCTATAGCGCAAACCTTACCGATCGATTACAAAAAGGAAAGTGGTAAGGGTAATGGGTGGTTTAACGGGTAGTCCCGATCTTCCCGTTCTTTTGTTATTGGCGTTGTTCCATCCACCACGTGAGAACTTTTTTCGCGATCGGGCCGGCATCGGCCGAACCCTCTAAGAAAGGGTGTTCTTCGTTTGCTTCCAACAACACCGTGAGAACGATCGATGGATTCTCTGCAGGCGCCATAAGAGTAATGAGGGCGTGTGTTTTGCGGCGTTCCTTTTCATCCTTAGGTCCAAACTCTGAAGTACCTGTTTTGCATGCAACCTCAACAGGTTTTTTATCAAAAAAAGGAAAAGCTGTTCCGCCGGGAGAACAGGCCGCCTTCATTCCTTCAATAACCGATACAAGATGTTCTGGAGAAACTCCTAGGTCCTCACACTGAACTTTGTCCTGGAATAAGAGATGGGGTTTGCACCAAACTCCGCCATATGCGATAGCAGCCGTCATTTGATTCAACTGCAATGGGGTGACCAGGACATCACCTTGCCCAATCCCCATGTGATAAGTGTCCCCCAAATACCAGGGCTCACCTACCGTTTTTACCTTCCATTCAGGGTCTGGTATGGTACCACCTGCCTCGCCAGACAACTCAATCCCCGATGGACGACCAAAATGGAATAGTCGTGCAAATGCTGCGAGTTTAGCTGGGCCAACCCACTCCGCAACCTTATAAAAATAAATGTCGTTACTGCGTTGAATCGCTTTAATAAGCTTCACCTCCCCTTCCACCCGACCATACTGTGAGAAATACCAATTCCCAAAAGAGAACTCGCCAATCTTGAGCGTTCCTTCATCGTTTACCGAAGTATCTGCGGTGATCGCACCGTTTTGTAATGCACTTAGGGCAGTCATTAACTTAAATGTCGATCCCGGAGGATACTGACCGGTAACTGCGCGCTGAAGCATAGGCATGTTTGGGTCTTTGAGCGCATCGGCTATATGTGCTGGATCAAAAGAAGGACTGCTTACCAAGGCAAAGATCTCGCCAGTTCGCGGATCACTAGCAACAAAAGCTCCGCGACGACCATTAAACTGTTCATATGCAAATGCAGAAAACGGGGCGTCTATCGTTAAACGAAGATCAACTCCTGCAATTGGTTTCTCGCGATTCACCAGTCGCAATAATTTCCCACTCGCTTGCATCTCAAAAATTTCTTTCCCTACACGACCAGCAAGTTTCTGCTGAAATGTTTTTTCCAAACCAACCCGACCAACACTTTCACCTAAATAATATGGGAGATCTCGTTTTAACTCGTCGGCTGTCGCTTCGCCAACATATCCCAACACCGCGGATAAAGCCGCTCCAAAAGGATAGGTTCGTTGTTGATCTATCACAACATTTCGTTCATCTTTAGACAATAATCGAAGCGCCTCTTGCTCTGGAACTTCCACAAACTGGGGATATGGCGAGAATGCCGTTGCATCAGTAGCTTTTTTATATAATGGTGCATTTTTGACTAGCACCACGTTGTTGCGATCATGAAACACGCCGCGAGAAGATGGTAGATAGCGCGTAAAAAATCGGTTGTCATTTGCTTGGGATCGCAAGTGTTGCCCTTGAACCACCTGGAGCTGAATAGCTCGCATAATAAACACGCTGAATACACACACCATAACCAAAATTAACCAGTACGTTCGTGAAAAATATCTCATTGAGCTCATAGCACGTGTAGTTCCCGTGAACCTCGCTGTAGATGTAGGGTGCGTACAATAATCCACATGCCAATAAGGGCGATGAATGTTTTTGGCCACGATGGTTGCCATGATGATGATAGGGAGAGGAAAAATGTTGATGCAGTTCCAAAAACCATGTAGGCAAACAGCCGCCATCGCGACAAATTCTGTATCCCGCGCCAAAACATGAGTGCAATGCCAATGACCAAAGCTGTTTGACCGAATACTCTGCCAAACACCAAATCGGCTACGCCTGCCGATATAAAAAAGCATACTGCGAGAATCCAGTTTTCGCTGCTATTCCATGAAAATGCCAAAACGGAGACGGCGAAAAACAAACCGCCGAGACCAAATGTCAATTCTAGCCATATGGCAAATAAAAAAACTACAGCGAAAAAAAGTATTCTCATTGCAATCCTCCAGTTGTTTGAGTGGGTGTAGTAGATCCTGTCTGTAATACACTCACAGCCATACCATTTGTGGGATGAACAAGAAATTCAAGTTCGGCACGCTGAAAAGGCTCGGAAGGTGAGTTTACCATGCGAAGAATCTTGCCCAAAGGGATAAACGGTAAAATTCCTTCTCCATCACCTGTTGTTGTAACAATTTGGCCTTTTTCCAGGGGAAATGGTGAATTTATATGCGAGAGGATGACTGTTGAGCCGTCCTTTTCTAGTAGCCCAACGGCGTTGAGTTCACGTACACGTACCGACAATTTGTTCTGCGTACTTTCAAGTAATTCTACAAATGCGAACTGAGGTTGAACATCGATCACTGTACCAATCATTGCTCCATGCGCAACAACCATAGCACCGGACTGAACTCCTTGTATTGATCCAATCGGAAGCACTGCGCGGTTCGCCAATAGTAACGATGTTGAAATAAACTTGGAACTAAGCTGATGATTTTCCTTCCAAGATGCAAATTCGTCTTGATCGGTTTTGGTTTGTTGCTGATCGGCAATGAGCTCTGCCTGTTTTTGTTCAAGTTCCGCTACTTTGTCTACAAGCTTTTGCTTATCTATCAAAAACTGTTGAGGAGCTAAAGCCATAGCTCGCGCCTGACTAGCGCTCGCCACAAACGGCACCACCATTCGCTCCATCCATGCCCTCGTTTGCTTAAGGAACCCAAATCGGTCGGCCAAGATACACACAACGGCAATACCACACACAGCTATAAGCGGCTTCAACGCAGTCCTCCCCCAACTTGTGCTTTTTTCAACAATGCTGGTTTGTCCAACAACTCCGCACACCCGCGAACAACGGCAAGACTCGGTTCTTTGGCGATCCAGACGGGCATGGTGGTAACCTCGGCGATGCGTTGTTCTAGGCCGCGTAACTGTGAACTGCCACCAGCCAAAGTGATCCCTGTTTTCATAATATCAGCAACAAGTTCCGGTGGTGTTTCCTCAAGTGTTTCTATAATGGCAGTGGTGATCTGTTGCACCGTTGGTGTTAACGCCTCACGCAGTTCCATGCTATTAACCTTCACCGATTTTGGCAAACCAGACTCTATATCGCGACCACGAATCACGTGCTGATATGCGTGTTGTTTATCCACTTTCTCTTCAAATGGCGAGGCACTTCCAATCGCAATTTTTGTTTGCTCGGCAGTTGCTTCACCAATCAGCAATCCGTATCTCATTCGCGCAAATGAGATCACCGCTTCATCGAACTCATCCCCCGCTATCCGCAATGATGTATTGAGTACAATGCCGCCTAAAGAAATAACCGCGATCTCGGTTGTTCCACCACCAATATCCACAATCATGCGACCTTCAGGCTCCTCGACATGTAAACCAGCGCCAATGGCGGCGGCCATCGGTTCCTCGATCAAAAAAGCCTGAAACGCACCAGCAGAGAGTGCAGCGGCTCGCACAGCTCGCCGCTCCACCTCGGTCACCCCAGACGGAATCCCAATCACCACGCGCGGACGCATGAATAGTTGAGAAAGATATGGAATACGCCTATATTTCTCGGTAACTACCTGAATGTCGTGCGCCAGCAATGCCTCGGCCGCGTCAAAATCTGCAATCACCCCATCGCGAAGCGGACGTATCGCCTCGATGCCTTGTGGTGTCTTTCCTATCATGCGTTTAGCTTGCTCTCCAATTGCCAAAATATCCCCAGTTGCTCGATTGCGCGCGACAACCGACGGCTCTTGAATCACAATTCCCTCACCACGCACGTGTACCACGGTGTTCGCGGTTCCAAGATCAATGCCAATGTCTTGGACAAACATGTGGATGAAGATTTGCTGAATTTTTTGAACAATATCGAACATAAAATGTTGAACTCGTTTGTAGTCATATAGTGAAGACTACCAAACGTATGCTATTATCCTAGCACGATGCGAAAAACGGTCGTATTTTTTTTCCATCTGATTTTTTTACTCGTCCCGCTGTTTTTTACCGCAGCAAACGACGAGCTTTTTGAGTTTAATAAAATTATTCTCACCTACATTTTTACTTCGTTGATCTTAGGGACTTGGGTTATCCGCATGATTCTTGAGAAAAAAATGCTTTGGAAGAAAACACCTTTCGATATTCCCATAGCGATTTTTTATATTTCACAACTACTTTCAACGCTTTTCTCCATCAATCAGCAGACCTCGATTTTTGGATATTATTCTCGATTCAATGGCGGACTTCTTTCGATCTCGGCATATATCGTGCTGTATTACGCGTTCGTCAACAATGTTAAACGCATTGAGGTAAAAAATTTGCTTGGAACGGTATTTCTTGGTGCAACGCTCTCGGCATTTTATGCGTTCATGGAACATTTTGGACACTCATTTAGTTGTTTGTTCATCACCGGTAACTTTGACGTTAGCTGTTGGATTCAAGACGTTCAATCCCGCGTATTTGGCACTTTTGGCCAGCCAAATTGGCTTGCGGCATACCTTATTATGATTCTTCCGCTTGCCGGCAGTCGTCTTATTGACCTATTTGGTAAAGCGGAAATATGGAAACGTGTATTATTTGTAGTCTTTATCGCCATGTATTTTTCGACGTTATTATTTACCGGTTCCCGTTCCGGATTGGTGGGGCTGGCGGTGGGGGTGGTGGCGTACGTCACCTACATGCTTATCGGTCTGTATCGACAGCACTCTTTGGATGCACAACAAAGTGTTCAACAGAAAAAGAAAAAAACGACTGAACATACTTTGCGACCAATACTCTACTCCGCGGGAATTGGCACAGTTGTATGTTTTGGGCTTATCGTGATCTTTGGCACGCCATTCACACCGAAACTGTCTGCAATTATTGGTCGGTTGAATAAAACAGCCACGCCGCAAGTTCAACAACCTATTCCTGCTCAAGTGCCTTCTTCACCTTCACCACAGTCAGGAACTCAACTCGATATAGGCGGTTCCGAATCCGGAGATATTCGTAAAGTGGTGTGGCGGGGTGCAGTTCAAGTTTGGAAACGGTATCCTGTTTTCGGCTCTGGCGTTGAAACGTTTGCTTACAGCTACTACAAAGACCGCCCGATGGAACACAACGCTCTTTCTGAATGGGATTTTTTATACAACAAAGCGCACAACGAGTTTTTGAATTATCTCGCAACAACGGGAACAGTTGGATTCACTGCTTATCTTCTTATGATTGGCTGGGTGTATGTGTGGGCCTTCCGCCATGCCCACGAATCACCACTTACCATTGCCGCTTGGATGTCTGCGTATACAGCACTCCATGTCTCAAACTTTTTTGGTTTTTCTACAGTCGTCGTTTCAATAGTGTTTTATCTTCTCCCTGCATTTTTATATGTATCGAACGATAACAACGTTCACCAAGAACTCCACCTTGACCTTCAAAAGAAAAGTCGTCAATCAAACATGCGGACCGAGACTTGGCAATGGATCTTGTGCTGTGGTATCGGTATCGCAACACTCTATCTTCTGATTGTGTTTATCAACATGTGGCGAGCCGATGTTGCCTATGCGCGCGGAAAGCAGCTCCTCGTTGCAAACCAAGGAATAAAAGGGTTGAAAGAACTGCAGAATGCAGTCAAGATTTCACCAACCAACGAAGGCGTTTTTCATGAAGCCGTTGCAAAAACCGCTGCAGAACTCATATTATCCGTATACCAACAGAACGATGCCACCATGGCAGCGCAGCTAGGCGAACTTGCCATTAACGAATCTACCCTGATGATGGCATCCAATCCAGTCAATCTCAATTTTTATCGATCTCAAGCGCAAGTTTTTATTTCCCTCTCCCGAATTGCTCCTGCACTGCTTCAAGAATCACTCAAAACGCTCGATAAAGCGCAAGAACTTGCTCCAACAGATCCTAAGCTCACCTACAATCGAGCACTCATTAATGAGGGGTTAAGAAATAAGGAACTTGCGATTACACTCATGAAAAAGGCACTGCAAATGAAGCCAAACTATGATGGGGCGAGAGACCAGTTGAAAAGGATTGAGAGCACCCCAAACTAAATTCTCGTTTGCGGTGTAAACTACACGCATGCGCAAATCAATCATCACCGTTCCCAATCCAATCCTCCGGGCAAAAAGCGTTGCTGTTGATCTTACTAAAAACCCTAATCTCATCAACAAACATATCGCTAATCTTGAGGAAACGCTGGAAAAAAAGGCACATCCCAAGGGCGTTGGGCTATCCTTGCCCCAGATTGGCAAAAATCTGCGCATCTTCTCGACATATCTTCCGGATTCTTCCAATACTTCAGATCAAGGTCGTCCGGACGAGAAAGAAAAAATACAAGCCAAGCTTGCAACATACATCAATCCCGAGATTATTGAAAACTCTAAAGACCGAACCTTTGGTCCCAATTCTGATGATCCTATCTTAGAGGGCTGTTTATCCATTCCAGGTTTATATGGGCCAGTTCCGCGTTTTTCTTGGATTACACTGCGATATACCACATCACAGTTCAAAGAAAAAACCGAGAAATTTGCAGGATTTTTTGCTCGAGTGATTCAACATGAGCTTGACCATCTTGATGGTGTGTTGTTTATTGACTATGTACTGAAATATGAGTTGCCATTTTTTGAGTCTCGCAAAGGAAAAATGATCGAGATCGACAGAAATATTATTCGGGCTTTAGGATAGATTGGATGGGTATGAATATTTTGCTTGCTGGCACCCCTTCCACCACAGTCCTTGTTGCCGAAGCACTAGTGCGTGCCAGACATACTATTAGTACTGTCTTATGCCCGTTTCCAAAACCTGTTGGTCGGAAAAAGATGTTGACACCTTGTGTTGTAGAAGGCTGGGCGCAAAAACGATCAATTCCTGTGATCAATGTCGATAAAGAAGGCTTACAGAACAAGACAATGCTCAATGATTTACCAGCGATTGATGTGTTAATTGTCGCGGATTTTGGATATCTCATTCCCGCCTGGCTGTTGCGCTTCCCAAAATACGGAGCGCTAAATATTCATCCCTCTCTCTTGCCAAGGTGGCGCGGCGCGGCTCCGGTTCCCTTTACGATTTTGTTTGGTGATCGTGAGACGGGCGTGAGTATTATCGAGATGAATGAGAAGTTTGATATGGGTGGCATTGTCGCGCAAGAAAAAGTGAGTATTGAGGATCGCGATACAACGCCTATATTGCTAGATCGATGTTTTACGGCTGGCGCAAAGTTGTTAGTGAAAATTCTTGAACCATTTGCTAAAGGCTCTTTGAAGATTTTGCTACAAGTTGCTCTTTCTCCAACCCCAACTACTCGTAAGTTCACCAAAGACGACGGGTTTGTGTCGTTAGTAGTATTGCAAAAAGCGCGAGAAGGAAAAGACTTCCCCAGATTTCCGGAAGAAAACGTATCCCTTTTGTATGAATACGCGCTTCCGCATACTCCACAGTTTCTTGATAACATGGTGCGGGCATTATATCCTTGGCCTGGGGTGTGGACGATAAAAAATGAAAAACGAGTAAAAGTTATCTCGACATCTTTTGAAAGAGATGTGTTCATAGTATTTTCTTCACAACAAGAGGGTGAAAAAACTCTACAAGGGTTTGATTATTAAGAAGTTTAATCTTGCACTCCTACTGCAGACAGATTCGACACACGCAACGAATAATCATTGATCATCTGATTTATCTCCTCGATCATTTTTCTAGAATGTTCCAGATTGTTCCTTGGGAAAATAAGTTTGTATTTTGCTCCCGGTGAAATTGGTCTGCTCCTTGCGACAGCATCAATGATTTCATCTCGCATAAGTAGTTGAAGAACCCGCCGTGCTTCTGTATCGTTATCAAAATTCTGAAGTCGTAGGGCTTCCAATCTTACTACAAGTGCACGCAACTCTTCACAACGAGCAAAACCTTCGTTTACAAAAGTATCGATCATTTTTTCAATGTCTTTAGCGGTTTCCGTTCTCCGTTTTTTCAGAGTTCTAGTATAATAATCTTTTTTTTCTTTGTTACCAATGGTGTTTAACCGCGTTTTTATAATGCTTAAGAGTTCTGCCTCGGCAAATTTTCGCTTTCCACCAACATTTAAACTTGCTCCAAAAACAGCTTCACTGGCCACAGCACCACCAACTCCTATAACAAGGTTATTTGTAAGATATCCTAAAGTCAGTAAAACTGCTGGAACAACAACTCCAGATCCCATACGAACAATTTTCCTCACATGCTTCCAATCAGCATCGGGAAGTTTCCCTTCGTTCTGTACAGCAATAATAAGTGCTGTATTTACTTGAGGAATTCCGAGAATAAAACGATGATATAATCCCTTTACAAGACCAAGGTCTCGATTTATTCCTTCAGCTACTTCTTGCAAAATGTCTTCGTGTGACGACATGGATTGTTCACCTTTTCTGTTTTCACTCTACCTTTTTAGGATACACCTCCATATTAGAATATAAAAGATAAAGCTTAACACCGTTCATTTTTATTTCAATTCCTCGATTATTATAGATTGTAAATAGAAAAATTACAAGGGAACTATTGAAACAAGGTAAAGACTAATTCGATTTCTTCGCCACCCCCTTAGACCCTTTAGGATCTGTGACCATTCTCACTTCCCGCTTGCACTTCGTGCACAACATCACTCTTCGCTTCGCGCCACTTACCAGGATGTAGGCGCTATGCAAATTCGGTTTGCGCAAATGGCGCACTCGATTTTTTGCGTGGGACACAAGGTGTCCGATGTCGGCTGATTTAAAACATATTGCACAGACTGCCATAGAGGTGGATGATACCACAACCTTTAGGGATGTGACAAGCGATTTTGCCAGGGTAGAGTTCAAGTTTGTGGATGTTACAATACCACCATGCTCTCCACATTATTTTTCAATCCATTCGTTGCCTTGTTGCAGATCATTTCACTTGTTGTCGCTCTCACTATTCACGAGTTCTCTCATGCGTGGATGGCAGACCATCTTGGCGACCCAACACCACGCCTTCAAGGACGTCTCACGCTCAATCCCCTTCGCCACCTCGATCCTATAGGCACCCTCCTTCTATTTATTGCCGGGTTTGGCTGGGGTAAACCCGTTGAGTTTGATCCATACAACCTCAAGCGTCCGCAGAGAGATACCGCGCTCATAGCTCTTGCCGGACCGGTCAGTAACCTCCTCTTAGCTACAATGCTCGCAATACTCTTGAGAACAATCGGTATGGCTATGCCAAGCTTTCTCATCAGTACGCTCATCTTCACCATATTCATGAACATTTCTCTTGCGATCTTTAACTTGATTCCAATTCATCCGTTGGACGGTGGTAAAATCGTCATCGGCATACTGCCACCGGAAACCGGACGAGAACTTGATCTCTTTCTCCATCGATACGGGTTTATTATTTTGATTTTTCTCATCTTCCCTTTTGGGAATAGTCAATCACCGGTAAACTACCTCATCCGACCAATTATTAGCGGCATCGCAAACTTTT
>CAYILC010000001.1:21714-41881 GCA_964364145.1 uncultured Pseudomonadales bacterium | reverse complement strand
AAATAACAACCTAAAAGAGTAATTGTACCAACACGAAACTTTACTTAACTCACTTTACCAAATAAACATGAAGGATTAATACGTTTGTACGAAGGAAAAGAGATTGATAGTCCGAGGGGGAAAATTAAAATCGGAAAGCATATTTCCTCCGGATACGAAGGGGCAGTATTTGATTGTACTTCGGAAGTTGAGGCGGAATATCCATTAGTAATCAAAATCCATTATTCTGGAAGTGGAATGTCTAAAGAAGATTTTGATGGATCTATTCAGATTGCCATGCTACACACCTCCGATGATCCTCCAGTAATCCCTCGCTATTTTACCAGCGTTTTAATTGACGATAGCAAGGCATGCATAATGGAAAAAATTTTCGATGAAAGTATTATTGAAAGGATTGAAAATCGATCATTTTCTGAAGAAGAAATACTCCGCGCTTCACTCCCATTAATGGATTTTCTCCATGATGCTACGAAATATGGTTTAGCTTGCGTTGACCTTAAACTGGAAGATGTCCGGGTTGGAGAATGGAAAGGACATCCTCATATTAGGCTCATTGATTTCGGTACTAAACAAAGAGAGACTTCTGTGGAAGATATGGTGCGGAATGGGAGGGGAAAATTTATTGGTATGCTTGTAAGAAGTATTGAAGGAGATTCAGCACTTTCCGCACAGATTCATCTACTATCGGATAGAAGAAGTTCAGAGAGAGAAAAAAAAGTTGCTCTTCATGATCTAGTTAATGATTATTTTTTTAAGAAGTTGTCCCTTGGACTTCAGTACATCCTTATACAAGCATTGAGTGGAGCTACAGAGAAATATCCAGATTTAAAAACATTTCATAATGATCTAGTCGTTTTATTGGTTTGTGAAACCTGCATACGAGAGGATACGGCGCTGGAACGATGTAATGAATTAAGCCAAGATATACAACCATTCGTATTACATATGATCAATCTGCGTTTCCATCCATCAAAAAGTCCTAAAGAGAATCGGGAATCAAAATCGAAATTACTTCAACAAATATCAGCGTTAGCACCAGATCCAGGGCCACCTCCTATTCCTATAGAAAGTTTAAAAGAAAAAGGTTACCGATTAACAAATGTAAGACGAGATATACCAGAGCATTTGCCTTCATATATTCTAAACGCGTCAATGGCAGACCGTGATTATAATTCCCTTATCGAATTACATCAACACTTTCCAAATGACCCGGAGATTATGTTGTGGAAAAAAGCCGCAGAAGCAGCGAAAAGTTTTGAGGCTACTAATGTAAAAAAAGATTACTTCTTAAAGAAATTGTATAAAGTTGCTGCTAAACTTTTAGTGTTTCAATCAGATGAAGGGCGACAAACCTTTGTTTCTCTAGAGGAGATGCAGAACAAGATGGATGAATTTTGTTTTTCTGTTGCTGTTTTATGTAAAATGGCAGATATTCAACAGAATGGAGTATTACAAGATGAAATAATGAAGGAGGTGGCAAAGAAAATGCTGAAAGAGTACATTACAGATCAACAGTTATTACTTTCTTCCACGAATATAGATGAGAAAAGAACAGATCTCTTATCAAAAATAAGTGATGCTATCCAATGGGCAAAAACCTATGGCTTGGGAGAATTCTTTGGAACAGAGGACAACAATCATAGTGTATGATAGATGCATATGACGCTCTCCACGGCTCCTGTGGTTGGAGCGCCGAATCAGGAGCATTGGCCACAAGTTTTTCATCACTCGCTTGATGCGCAGACAGCGTTTGTTGCCGCGTTTTGTGTTGCAGACTCAAGCAAAGATCGCGGAAAAGGTCGCAAATTCATTGATCAACTCCAAGCATTGCCATTTGATGATGTTGCGTTGCTCTCCGATACACTTCAAAAGTTTTCGCAAGATCCATCAAAAAACATTCAAAGTTTTGCGGGGGGGTTGTTTGTTGGTGATAAAGCGTATCTTTGGTCTTGGAATAGGGGTCGCGTCGCGCTTCGCCGAGCCGAGAAAAAAGGAACGATTGTTGATAGTGATCTTTTCAAAGTGGTGAGTGGAAGCGTGAAGTCGGGCGATATGTATATCCTTGGCACGGAGTCATTTTTCCAGACTGTTCCAGTATGGGATGTGCTTATTGGTGAAACTGTTGAGGACTTTGCCGATCAAGCCGTGATCGCACTGCAAAAGGCTGAAGTTCAAGCTGAAAGTGCCGGATATGTATTGATGTCGAAGGGAGAAGTTGAGCCTGCTGATGATGGTGAAGAAAATTCGATTGAGCCAGTTACGAAGATTGAGAAAGTTCCATCTCAAACCTCTTTTCCTCTTTCTCCAGTTATCACTACAACCACCGCTAACCACATTGGTGATGCGATTCATAAAATAGCAACTTTCATGCAGACATTGCACATTCCGGGAAATTTTATGAGCAAACTCGAAGGAGTAAAAATCAATGACGGAAGAAGTAAAAAAACACGATTGATCATAGCAAGTATTATTGCAGGCACACTGTTATTCTTCGGTATTTTGATCTTTAGCGCATACAAAGCAAAGCAACGCGACAAACAAGTTTCATCGATGCTTCAACCGTTTCAGCAACAGCTCAATGAAGCGAAGGCCTCGTTTAATCAAAACCCTGCAGATACTCGAGGGAAGATACATTCATTGTTGACTTCTTTACAAGAACAGGACTCCCGATTGAAGAAAAAAAGCTACGAACAACAACAACTTTTAAACCTCACAAAGACGGTTCAGGAGTACTACAACTCAATTTCGGGGGAGAAAACGCTTGATTCGCTTCCGCTATTTTATAATTTCCAGTTGGTTAAATCCGCATTTATTGCCAAGCGCGTTGGTGTTGAGGGAAATAATGCGGTGTTCGTAGATTCAGAAGGTTCAGCAATTCAACTTGATTTAGGTACTAAACAGCCATCCGTGATTGACGTTGGAGGTGTTTCAACCATCCAAGATGTCGCGATCAAAGATAAAGTTATGTACTTTCTTGGTTCCGGCGCTGATGGTCTAGGAATCTATGTAGGTGGAAAGCTTGTTAGCAAGACGTTTATCTCGAGTGATAATCCAATAATATTGCGCCTTTTTGGTTCTTCTGCGTATGTATACCTCAAGGATGCTGGTGAACTGATGAAGCTCACGCTGACCAATAATCTTTATGGTGAACCAAAAGCATGGTTGAAAACGTCGCAAGGGCTGGATCGCAAAAGCGTGACCTCGATGACGATCGACGGCAAAGTTTGGTTGACCACGGCAAAAGGCGAGCTGTTCTCGTTCGCCCAAGGCGGCAAACAGTCGCTTAAGGTATCCGGCATGCTTGCACCGTTTTCTGGTTCAACCGTTGTGTACACCACGCCAGATCTCCAGTTTTTGTATATCCTTGAGCCGTCTCAACACAGACTTGTGGTGTTGGATAAAACAGGCGCGTATCAAAAGCAGTTTGTTTCCAAGGATATTGGTGTAACAACAGATGTGATTGTGTCGCAAGACGGCAAAACCGCGTATCTATTAGCGGGCTCGGTGGTGTATTCCGTTTCTCTAGAGTAGATGCTTTTTATAGCGAAATGCGTAATGGCTGAATCTAGAGTAAAATTACCTCATGGAAATCCTGATCGAAAATAAAAAGGCTCGCCTGGAGTTCTTCATTCTGGAGAGTTTTGAGGCAGGTCTCAAACTCACCGGCAGTGAAGTAAAGATGCTACGCACCAAACGTGGAAGCTTGGTTGGTGCGCACGTTCGCGTACTCAATGGCGAGGCAATTTTGCTCAACGCCCAGATTATGGCGTATCCATTTGCTCGGCAGGAAGACTACGATCCCAAACAGACGCGCAAGCTGTTACTGCACAAACGCGAAATCTTGAAGATTCAACAAGCACAGGAAACAAAAGGGTTGGCGATTATTCCTATTGCGGTTATTTTGAAGCATAATTTCATCAAACTTCAGCTGGCGATTGCTCGAGGAAAAAAGCAGTATGAACGACGCGAGGAGTTGCGGAGGAGAGATCTGCAGAGGGAGAGCGAGAGGGAACTTAAGAGGAGGTAAAAAGGGTGTATAATACCTGAAAATATCAGAAAAGCTTAGGAGGCATTATGTCTGTTTCACGATCAGAAGCTTTTGTAATGGGATATCAAATATCCGTAATATGGGCTGATGGGAAAACAGGTATTCATGGAAGCACTGGGGAAGCAGAATCTATGCCTGCATTTAGCCTTGAAACAGCTCTAGCATATTTAGCTGAATTGAGTAAAAAAGAAAGTAATATCTCACCTACCCTCCAATCTATTGTAGGAGCGCGATATGTACAACTCACTTCAGGAGAAGTAGTAGACAACGGTCCCAAAAAACCTCATAGCTCCAGCTAAAGTTAGGGTGTGGGGTGCATAAACCTCCTTTTTCTGCTATACTACCTCTAGTTACGGGGATGTATTGATTCGACGTAACGAGCTCTTTACCATCTGCACGCCGTTTTGATTCAACGTAAAAGAATCAAAAAACTATCTGTCACAAAAGTACAGAACTTCGTGGCTGAACTTGTGGGTACCGCGAAAGCGATTGCTCGTTCCTTCAGCTCCGAACCAGCCTTGGCTTTAGCCTAAGTTGGCATCTCTGTTGTCTCTCTCACTGATGGAGCGACATAGGTGGAAACACAGTCAGTGTGGTAGCGATTGTCTAAGTGTCGCAGTCGTCTAAATCTTTGACGCTTGTGGACAGGGATCGGTTGGTCAGCTTTCCGTCCTTTCCTTCAACAAAAGCAATACTACGCGTGTAGACGATGGCGAAATTCTCTTACGGACCGCGGTTCGTAGCCGCGCATCTCCACTCAAGTGTGAGCGAAGCGAGCACCTGAGGGATGCCGCAACGATAGTTGCGGCGCCACCTCCATCTAGAACCTGTGCGCAAACACCACACCCCAGACTTCTTTTGCGCCAGCTTCTTTCAACACTTTCCCGGCCAGTTGCAATGTTGTCCGAGTTGTTGCAACATCGTCCACCAAGCCAATAATTTTTCCGCGAATCTTTTCTGGATTCATACAGACAAACCCCAAATTCCTGCTCATTTTTCGTTCTTTCAATTTTAATGAAGCCTGTGGAGCTGTTTGTTGCGTTTTTTTCAGAATATTTGTTTGCACTTCGATCTTGAGTTGAGTCCCTAACCTTTCACTAATTTTTCCCGCTTGATTAAATCCGCGTATGTTCTGTTTTTTAGGATGCATAGGAATGGGAATGAGCATATCGAATTTCGGCGCGTATAGTGGCCAATGGTCAAGAAATATTTCGACAATTTCATCTACAGCATCACTCATATATCGATATTTCACTTTTTTAATCAATAAAGACACGGGTTCTTCGTACTGTGCAATTGCAATGAAACCATCTAAACCATTCGGAGTTTTGCAGACATCATGTGTCTTGCCAACCAAAGTGGGATGATCGCAAGCAGGACAAACGCTAAACTCAAAAAACCGCACGTTCTTTCGACATTCCAAGCACAGATATTTTCCCCAAGCACCACATCCACAACAGATCTTGGGAAAAATCAAATCGAGAATATAAGACCAGAAATACCGCAGTTGCCACACCAGTGATTATTTCATCAAATCCTTACCGATCGATTACAAAAGGAGAACTCGAAAAAAATCTTGAAAACTCACCGCAGAAACTCTGTAGAAACTCTGTTAATGATCTGGTACAATCGCTCTACGGACCACAAAGGAATATGGTTGCCGTAAATGAGGAGAGGTCGCATAGTGGTCTAGTGCGGTAGTTTTGAAAACTACTAAGAGCGAAAGCTCTTCGCGAGTTCGACTCTCGCCCTCTCCGCCAGAATTGCTAGAAATCACCATAAACAGATGGTAATTAACAGCTACTCTTCTTTAACCACATAATAAGTAGCTTTACCTTTGCCTTTTCGATCAATCAATCCAAAGGAGAGTAATCTTTTGAAGTCCTGAGTTCTGGTGGCTTTTGCCCTAGTTATTAAATCAGCATAGATTCTGTCAGTAATAAAACCATTTTCTTTTATATAACTAAGCAACTTCAGATCATGAGGTCGCAGTTGCGTTTGTGGACTCGTTTCTGTTTTCGGGAGCAATTTTTGAACACGCAACAATTCATCAATAATTCCCTCAGTGAAATACTCAAGCCATGCTGTGAAATTGATCTTTTCTCTCAATTCATAATAATCACCAAATTCACCAACTGTTTGAAAATACCGTGAAATATTTTGGTTATAGTAATTTTCAAAGCTAAACAGATTAAAAGTATTCAGTCCCATCTGTGCTAATAATACTTTGGTGGTTAATCGAGTTGTTCTACCATTACCATCCATGAATGGATGGATAATAACCATTTGTTTATGAAAAATACCGGCTAAAATCAGGGGATCAATACGCCCCTTATTTTCGTGCACATAAGTTACCAACTCTGACATAAGTGGTAAGACATCTTCAACATTCGGTGGTAAAAATGCGACTTTATGACTCTTGGGATCATTAACCACTACTGGCTTTTGGCGAAATTTCCCTGATTCGAATTGAGGAAGTAAGCCGTCAGTTACTTGTTTTTGTATATATAAAATCAGGTCCAAAGATATTGAGGTGTTTTTCTTATGAAGGCGTTGGTTTAATTCTTGAAGAGCTTGGTTATAATTTAAAACTTCTCTTTCACTGTTTCGGATATAAGTTGGTTTTGACTTGAGGACCTTTTTAACTTCAGTTAATGGTAAAGGGTTACCTTCGATACTGGTAGAAGCATATGTTGATACTGCTTCAGCGGTTTTTTCAAAAGTCGCAAGAACTATTGAGGAAAATCTTCGATGATTTAACTCAAACACGAGCATATTAATACGCTTAATGTGTTCGAGTAGCCGATTGGTAATGATATAATTTGGTTGGAACATACTATAGTCGAATTATAGTCGATTAATAATCGATTGGCAAACTCAATCTATTAAGCAACCCACTTCATGGTCAGAATAGATTGAATCCATAACTTCAGTCTACAAAAGAATGTCCGTTCAAACAGTATTCAATATTTGCTCGAAAAATGTTTCGCTCTTAGAAATTAAACTGTGACGCGTACTTGCCGATCACAGGAAGCTCTTCCTGTTTGCCGTTTAACGCATTAATCAGACCCTTCACCCAGAGAATGAGCAGGAGAATGCTGATTACGGTTCCTACTAAACCGCCAACGATCCAACCAATGACTGGAAGGTAGGCGAGGAAGCGACCGCTAAGATTCCAACCAATGCTCACAATCAAAAGCACAAGTGATTGTTTGACGTGGAACTTCACAAACGGATCATTCTTTGAGTCGGTGAGTAACGGAATGAAAAACATCACGTATGCCAATGCGGCCATTGTGGTGTTTTTGGACGTTGATCCAGAAACCTTTGTCACTGTTTTCTTTGTTGGTGTTTTTGTTTTTTTGCTGGGCATGCGACTCCTTATTTTTATTTGCGCTATATGCGTAACACTTTGATCACTATAGCATGACGGAATCTAGGGGTACAATATGGGAAAGATATGGGTTTGAACAAGGTGGTAACTTTGCAACTATTGAAAAGCCGAATCTCGCGAGTACAGAATGTACTGATGGAGCGCAATTATTCCAGTGCATTGTTTTCATCTGCAGTTTCTATTCGGTACTTAACTGGATTTGTTGGACTGTCTCCTGAAGAGCGTGAAGTGTTGCTCGTGGTATTGCCAAGTCGAATCGTACTTTGTGTGCCGATGATGTATGAGGAGTTAACACAGGATTTGGCGTTGGTAAAAAATGGAGTGGTTGAGGTGGAGGTAGATACAAAACGACAAGGATTGTTGAAGTGTACTGTTGGCTTTTTGAAACCTACTACAACCACGAAAATTGGCATTGAGGAAGAAAACCTCCGTGTTTTCGAGATAAAAAAACTGCAGTCGTTGGTGCAAAGTGAGTTTGTCAATATAAGCGGGGCGGTTGAAGGAATGCGAGCGGTAAAAGATTCGGAAGAGTTGAAGCTGTTGGCGAAAGCGCAGGAGTTAACGATCAAAACATTTGAGCGGTTTGAAAGTGAGGTGTTGGCAACAAACTACACTAAACTCACCGAGTTGGATTGTGCCGAAAACATTCGACATATAGCATTGGAGTTAGGCGCGGACGGTTTAGCGTTTGAGAGTATTGTGGCGAGCGGCGCTAGCGCGAGCCAACCGCACTATCAATCAACACGCAAACATATCGAAGATAACACCGTACTATTGATAGATATGGGACTGAAGATTGACGGATACAATGGCGATTTCACAAGGACAATACTTTTGGGAAATGTCGATGAAGAACTTCGTCGCATTCATAACGCGGTGACCGAAACTAATCAACAATGCCGAAAAGCATGCATCGCCGGTGTCACCGGTGAGAAGTTATACGAACTCCAGCGCAGTATTTATACCACACATCATCTTAATCCGACCATGCCGCATAGCCTTGGGCATGGCTTAGGACTAGAAGTTCACGAACAACCGTTACTTCGTCCCAATCCTCAGCAAATTCTCGAAAAGAACATGGTTGTTACGATTGAGCCAGGCTATTATGTACCTGGAAAGTTTGGGGTGAGAGTAGAGGATGTAGTGGTAATAAGCTTATGAAATCAATCAACTCTCACTTCAAATCGAAAGACCCAGTAATTTTTCAAGTCCTTCAAAAATTTGGTGACATCTCAGTTTCAAAACCCGCTCATCCCAATACGTTTTTCTACAAACTCTGTCGAGAAATCGCATCTCAACAACTTGCTGGTAAAGCCGCCGATGCGATTTTTTCACGCTTTGAAGCATTGTTTCCAAACAAAAAAATCACACCAAAAAACGTCATAAAAACGCCGCACGAAGTATTACGATCTGTTGGTCTCTCGAATGCAAAAGCGCGATATATAAGAAATATTGCTGAGGCAGTTGAGTCTAAATTGTTACGATTTCATGATTTGCCTTTGATGGAGGATGAGGAGGTTGTTGAGCATCTTATTCAAATCAAAGGCATCGGCCGTTGGACAGCAGAAATGTTTCTTATGTTTACTTTAGGACGGGAAAATGTGTTTTCGCATGGTGATTTAGGATTAAGAAATGCCATGAAGAAACTCTACAAATTTCGTAAAGAACCTACACGTGATCACATCGAAAAGATTGTAAAAAAGTGGTCTCCATACAAAACATATGCTTCTTTGGCGTTGTGGAAGTCGTTGGACAATCGATAGTTGTCTCGTCTGAATTTTACGTGAAATAGGTCAACATAAAGCCTTGCTTTTTTCATTTCTTTATGATATACACATATATACATATGTATACGAAACGCGCAAACATCATGTTCGATCAAAGCGGTTGGAATGACCTTACTTCTCTTGCAAAAAAAAAGAAGACAACAGTAGGTGTTCTTGTGCGTGATGCAGTACAACAAGCATATGGCACAGAGATAAAAGAGAGTAATAAAATTCATGCGATTAAGTCGATATTAGCTACGAGACCTAAACCTCAGAAATGGGATTATAAAGCGCTCATTGAAGAAGGGCGACGAATATGAAGCGTGCCGTTGTGGATGCTTCTTTTATCCTTTCATATCTTCTTCCAGATGAAAATCATCCCGAAGTAGATCAAATCATTGAGGAACACGCAAGAGATATTTGCACGCTCATCGCTCCGGATATTTT
Source organism: uncultured Pseudomonadales bacterium (assembly GCA_964364145.1). Classification (GTDB taxonomy): domain Bacteria; phylum Patescibacteriota; class Microgenomatia; order UBA1400; family UBA12028; genus CAYILC01. Next base: position 32,226 of record CAYILC010000001.1, on the reverse strand, counting down.
AAAGTTTGAGGTTCTTAATGGTCTTTCTATGGTATGCAAGAGAAAAAGGGTTTCACAAGTGAAGGCCTTCAAACTTATAACCCAGTTTGTTGAACTTGACATACAGTATCAAGATGTTACTGAGAAATTTATTCTTAAAGCTGCTTTGAAGTATGGGTTAAGTGCATATGATGCTTCATATCTTGCACTTGCTAAAGAAAAGAAATTAAAGCTTTTCTCACATGATCGTGCATTATTACGTTTCACCCAAACGTAAACGCGTATATCTCAACATTGCAAAGCATAGCATTGACACCTTCGCGTGCGTACTTTAGTCTAAGATTGTGACCCAAACAAAAAACGAACAACATACCTTTAAAATGTCGCAAACACCGCTACCAGAGTTTTCAACTCAACCACTTGCCGCACGCATTCGACCGAAAACCCTTGCAGAAGTCATTGGCCAAGAGCACTTGATTGGTTCAAATAAACCTTTAAGTGTCGCATATGACAAGAAAATGCTTTTTTCGATGATTTTTTGGGGGCCACCCGGAATTGGCAAAACCACTCTCGCAAAAATTCTTGCTGAACGGTCGGGTGCCGATTTTATTGAACTTTCTGCGGTTTCTTCTGGAAAGGCCGACGTTCGAGAAATTATTGAAAGTGCAACAGCAACAGGCAGGCGCGCGGTATTGTTTTTGGATGAGATTCATCGATTCAACAAAGCACAGCAGGACTATTTATTGCCATTTGTTGAGTCTGGTCGCCTCACCCTGATTGGCGCAACTACAGAAAACCCAAGCTTTGAAATTATCGCTCCTTTGTTGTCGCGTTGCCGCGTGTTTGTTTTGCGTGAGTTAACAAACGAAGAAATGGAGCAAGTAATTGATCGAGCCTTAAAGGCAGTTCACGCAAAAATGCCAAAGGATGCAAAAGACTGGTTGACTGCGATGGCGAACGGGGATGCACGGCAAGCGATCACGATGATCGAGAACGCGTCTGAATTGTATGGCAAACTCACAATTGAAACATTGAAAAATACGCTCCAGTCCAAGCATTTACGATTTGATAAAAAAGGCGAGGAGCACTTCAACACGGTTAGCGCATTTATCAAAAGTATGCGGGCGAGCAATGTGGACTCGGCGTTGTATTACTTAGCGCGAATGGTTGATTCCGGCGAAGATCCGTTATTTATTGCGCGCCGCATGGTAATTTTTGCGAGCGAGGACATTGGCGTTGCCCAGCCAACCGCTTTGGTTGTGGCGAATGCAGTGTTTCGTGCGTGTGAAGTAATTGGGTATCCGGAGTGTCAGTTAAACTTGGCGCACGGAGTTGTATATCTGGCTCAAGCAAAAAAGAGCCGAGCCTGCAACGACGCATTTTTTGCAGCGATGGAGGATGTGAAACAATTCGGCAACTTGCCAATTCCATTAAAAATTCGCAATGCACCAACTAAGTTGATGAAAGGGCTTGGATACGGAAAGGGATATGAGAAGTATGATAAAGGAAGTCTGCTACCGGATGAGATAAAGGATAGGAAGTATTTTGGAGGGAATGGATAAGGTTTTAAGAATTGCCTAGTTTCTCTTGTTCTACTTGCGCCATTTGTTCTAACTTCTCTTGTTCTGCCTCTGTTATTTCTCCACTTTTTAAGTATGCTGCATCCCTTCGGAATCTAACAAGATAAGCCCTTTTACCAGGTATACTTGGTTGGAGAGGGCCCATTTAATTTACTAAGTTTGTTTCAAGGTTCTCAACGAGAGTAACTCTATGCTCGTGATTTTCCATGATTAAGCTCCTTCTTTTTCCAATGTTTTTGAAAGTATTAAAAATTTAGAGCAGCTGCATCTGTTAATAAAGGTATAAGTCTTTCGGCAAGAACAGCTGTTTTTTGAGGTCGATTTTTAAGATGATCAAGAAACGACCATCCAACCAAATCTTCACACCTTTTAGGAAACTGTTCTGCTAAATACCAAGCTGTTTCCTCGATACTATTATGATGATCAGCAATACTCTTCTTAAGAGTTTTAACCTCTTCTGCGGTTATTGAAGTGAGAGTTCCAGGTTCCGTTTTATTATATGCCTCTAACACTTCCATTGAAGATCTCATATTTATATTTTCCTTACAACTCTCTCCTTCTGCTACAATACTACCAAGATGTCTCTCCGTATTCAACTTACTGATCAAATCAAACTAGCGATGAAGGCTCGCGATATTGAGGCACTCAACGCGCTTCGCTATCTTCTTTCATTAGTAAGAAATTCCGAGATTGATCTTAAGCATGATCTTTCTGATGAGGAGTTTATTTCACTGTTACAAAAAGAGGTCAAACGTCGCCGAGAGGCAGTCGAACAATTCAAGACGGCAGGTCGCCAGGAGCTTGTCGCAACGGAAGAAACCCAGTTAACAGTTCTTATGCAGTTCTTACCAAAACAGATGTCGAAAGAGGAGATCGAGGCGGAGGTGGCCAAACTTGTAGCAACGCTTCCATCAAAAGATATGTCTACCGCGATGCGCGAGATCATGCCGAAGTTTAGGGGTAGGGCAGACGGCAAGATTGTCTTTGATGCGGTAAAAGTCGCGCTTCAACAAACTTCAATAATTTTATAGATTACTTCAATTTTTCCGCAACAGCATCCCAGTTCACAACATTCCACCAATTGGTGATATATTCTGGTCGGCGGTTTTGATACTTCAAGTAATACGCGTGTTCCCAAACATCCAGCCCAAGTAACGGCGTTTTCTTGTCTAGTAATGGACTATCCTGATTTGGCGTGGAGCAAACCGCTAACTTTTTGTCTTCACCAACAACAAGCCACGCCCAACCGCTTCCAAATCTTCCAAGCGCTTCTTTGGTAAACAGTTCTTTACACGCGGAAACACTTCCAAATGCCGCAACAAGAGCATCAGCGAGCGGTCCTGCTGGATCTCCACCTTTACCTGCGCCCATACTTTCCCAAAATAGCGAATGATTAAGATGTCCGCCACCATGATTGCGTACTGCTCCCCGAATGTCTTCGGGAACTGTGTCTAGATTCATCAGCAATTCTTCGACCGATTTCTCAACCAACTCTGGATGTTTCCCCAGAGCCTCATTTAATTTATCAACATATGTCTGATGATGTTTTGCGTAATGGATTTCCATCGTTTGCGCATCAATATATGGTTCGAGTGCATTGTAGGCGTAGGGAAGAGTGGGAAGGGTAAATGACATATAATTCCTTTTGCTAGTCTAATTTCTGCCTTCATGATAGCATGAACCCGTGACACTGCACCAACTTCAAACGTCTCCAAATCGATTCACAATCGCCGCCTGTGATCAGCGCGCATCTTTGGCAAAATTGTTAGGTGTTGATCCGCAAACAGCAGTAGGCATTGAAGCACTCAAGCAAATCAAAAATCTTTTTATGGAGGTTTTTTCGCCAATGTGTTCTGCGGTGCTAACTGACCCGGAATTTGGTTTGCCAAGTATTGAATTGAAAGCTCCTGGTGCGGGTTTGTTGTTATGTTTAGAACGTTCACCATACGACAAGGAACCCCCTGAAAATTTGCCGCTTTTGTACCCACATTGGGGAGTTCCGGAAATTGCCGAACATGGTGCGGCAGTAAAGTTGTTGCTCTATTATCATCCACACGCAAAAAATTCAGCAGAAAAACGTGATTGGATTGGGAAAATATTTGGTCAGTGTCAAGCGCATAATGTTCCGTTTATATTAGAGCTTCTTGTGTATGACGATGCGCAAAATAGCAACGCGCAATCAACACTTTCATTATTTGAAGCACAACTTCAGACTGCAAAAGATTTTACAAATCTCTGCGATGTATTGAAATTGGAATTCCCTGTTTCTGTTTCTGAAGAATTTAATGAAGAACTTGCCGCTCAACGATGCAAAATTATTTCAGAAAATGTTCATGTTCCGTGGATCGTACTTTCGCATGGTATGAGTTATGAGCGATTGATTTTAGCAATAGATATCGCAACAAGAAACGGAGGCAGTGGATTTGCAGTTGGGCGTGCAGTGTGGAAAGAGGTTGGTGAGTTTCCAACTTGGAAAGAACAAGAGCACTTCATTCGCACTACGGCAAAAGACAGAATGGAGAAAATTGTGACAATTGTTCAAAACGCCTAAAGCAGACATGCCTCACAAGCACATAACTCGTGTACACTATTTTCATGGATCTCTCGCAATTTCATACTGTCTTATTTGATTGGTTTAAAAGCAACGGAAGAGTTCTTCCTTGGAGAGAAAAAGATAATCCAAAGGCACAACAAAAGGCAAACTCAAAGCCATATGGTTTAACACTGCGAGACCATTCACTTGCGACATACTTTACCAATGCTTGGCACCGAGACCCGTATCGCGTCGTTATCTCTGAACTTATGCTTCAGCAAACGCAAGTTGATCGGGTGCTTCCTAAGTTCAAGTCTTTTCTTAAAAAGTGGCCGACAGTTAACGATTTAGCACGTGCAAAACTTTCCGAAATCATGATTGAGTGGCAAGGTCTTGGGTATAACAGGAGGGCAAGATTTTTGCATGAAATGGCCAAGATTGTGATGAAAGATCATAAAGGAGTATTTCCAACAACAGAACAAGAACTTCTCACGCTTCCAGGAATAGGACTGTATACCGCGCGCGCAATGTTAGCCTTTGCGTATGGCAAAGATGTTGGAGTTGTGGACACAAACATCCAGAGAATCTTTGCACGGCTGATGTTGGGTTGCGAACCAAACGACAAACATGCGCAAACAAAAGAGTTCGTAGTAATGATTGATAGTGCGGTACCAAAAGGGAAAGGCGATCCGTGGAATCAAGCACTTATGGATTTTGGTGCTCTTGTTTGCACTGGAAGATCTCCAAAGTGTGAAACATGCGTGCTTCAACATATGTGTAAAGCTAATTTCGATGCAAAGAAAGTTGGGAAAGCGTTTTATGTAGAATTGTTGTTACACCAACGAAAAGAAAAAACTTTTTCAACAAATTCAGCAAAAGTCAAACAGCCGTTTCACACAACAAATCGCTATTTTCGTGGGCGCATTGTTGATAAACTTCGCGAAGGATCAACTCATATGCAACTGTTGCGCGATTATCTCACAAAAAACCACAGCCTTACAGACAAGGTTCGTTTTGGAAATATTATCGAACAACTTATGAAAGATAAATTGATAACAATTCGTGGCTCAATTGTTTCTCTAGATTAATCTGTATTGCACCGATATTGTCACAGCGATACAATGCCGTATGTTATGCAACAAGTCTTTTTGGACGTTGAAACACAAAAATCATTCGATCAAGTCGGTGGCTATTTTCCCGACCGCCTCGGCATCTCCTTTGTTGGTGTGTGTATCCGAAATGGCTTTGATGGAAAAGGTGAGATGAAAGGATTTTTTGAACAAGACTTGCCACAACTTTGGCCCATTATTGAACACGCCGACGTTGTTGTTGGCTTTAACATCGTGAGTTTTGACATTGAGACCTTTCGATCATATTATTCTGGAAACTTAGACAAATGGCCAGTGTTAGATTTACTGGATCGATTTAAGGTAGCGACTGGCCACAGAATAAGTTTGGACTCGATTGCGCAACAAACGTTAGGAATACAAAAAACTGGTTCTGGTTTGGATGCGTTGAAGTATTACGCAAAAAAAGAGTTTGATAAGTTGTCGTCATATTGCCTCAAAGATGTTGAGATTACGCGTGATGTATATGATTACGGTCGAACAAAAGGAAAGCTAAAATTTTTGAATAAATGGAATCGATTGATTGAGACACCGGTTGATTTTGGATTTTCTCCAAAGAAAAATGTTGGCGTGCAGATGACGTTGTTGTGAGAGATTTATTTAGAGGCGTATTGGTAGATAAAAAATCCGATTGCTGGACAACTTACTATCAAAACCGTACCTACAAGGAGCTGTGATAATAAGCGTGCAAGTTCTTTTTTCCTCCGTTGTTGTTCATCCATGGTCCCGCGCTGATACGCCTCTTTGAGGGCGCGAAGGGCTTCTTTAGTTTCTGAATCAACAAAAGGCATAATTATAGGCTATTATACACCCCTGTTTACCTCTGCTATACTCTCGCCATGGTGACATTATCCTTACAAAATACCCAGGCAAAGCGATGTTTCACAGCTAGTGGTTGGCTTGTACACAATAAGAAGGTTCTGCTTGTTCGACATAAAATGCTGCAAATATGGTTAGCACCAGGAGGACATGTGGAAAACAATGAGTTGCCACATCGCGCGGCAGAACGAGAATTTTTTGAAGAGACTGGCTTAAAGGTAAGAGCGATTTCAGCGTTTCCAATACTTCCTCAAACTCAACACACAGAAAATTTGCCACTCCCATTTTCATACAATTTGCACTGGATCAATCGCCCGGGAGAGAAAAAAGCACGCAGTAACGGAGAGATTTGTGAACAGCATTACTCGTTTGGATTTTTTGTTGAAGCCACAGAACCATTAGATCGTGTTGGAAGCTCGAAAGATCCCGACGAAGGTGTTGAGGGATTGCAATGGTATGCGCTGAAAGATCTTAAAACTCTTGATACAAGAGAAATAATTAGAAATGAGGCGGTATATGCGATTTCACATTATCCACACACAAAGGCTGTAAAATTGTGAATATCTGGAAGATTCCTCCAGTTATAAAAGTATACGAGGCACTTGGAGCAATAGCAGATGGGAGAGTTCACTTATACAATGATTATGCCGAGGTTTTCTCCAGTGATAAGCACAAAAAATATACAGTGATATTTAATCTCCCAAAAAAGATTATTGCAGCAAATGACAACGGATCATTTTGGCAAAAGTATTTAGGATATCCAGCTATTGCAGTCCTGATACTAAAAAATATCATTCCATACGATGCACACGTTGCAGAAAGTCTGAAAGACATTCCGTGGAAGGAATGGAATGACGAGTTTCATCAGGATTATGCAAAAACACTTGAGCGAGTACATCGGGAACTTAAAAAACAAGGGATAGAAACATCGAGAGTAATAAAAGCAATTGAGAATGTCATGGAGTATTTACATAAAACGCCATACCTTATGCCGGAAAAACTACAACGTCCCCCGAGTTCTTGAGTTCTTCCTGTACAATACAAGCGCATAACTGAAAAGGAACGTATGTTGTCGATAAAAAAACTACAGATCGCGATCGATGAAAAAATAATTATTCATGATATTTCTTTGGATATAAAACCAGGAGAAATTCATGCGATTATGGGGCCAAACGGCAGTGGCAAATCCACGCTTGCAAATACATTGGCAGGTCATCCAAAATACCTTGTTAAAAAAGGAACAGTTCAACTGGATAAAAAAGACATACTTACTCTTTCTCCGGATCAACGAGCGCGTGCTGGCCTATTCTTGGCATTTCAATATCCTGTTGAAATCGCCGGTGTTTCTGTACAGAATTTCTTGCGCGTAGCGTATGAGGCACGGTTTGGAAAACTCAAAAGTATTTTGGAGTTTCGCAAAGGATTGCAAAAATTGGCTGATGAACTACATGTCAAAAAAGAGTTGCTAGAGCGCAGTTTGAATGATGGATTTTCAGGTGGAGAAAAAAAACGGGTTGAGATTCTGCAGATGGCTGCACTTGCGCCAAAGTTTGCAGTGTTGGACGAAACAGATTCAGGATTAGATGTTGATGCAATCAAAGCCGTTGCGGCCGGCATTAAAACCATAGTAAAAAAATACAACACCGGCGTCATTGTGATTACGCATTATCAACGCATTTTGAAATTTCTTGAGCCAAATAAAGTGCATGTCATGGTTCAAGGTAACATAGTGAAAAGTGGTGGAAAAGAGTTTGCCGAAGAGCTCGAACAGAACGGATACGCAAAGTATGTCTAGATTTGCGCCAATTCAAACCACACAACCTTCACCAACGCTAATCAACGACAACTATCAGCATGGAGGCGCCGATCCAACGAGCGGATATTCGTTTATCAGCAAACCCGGACTTACTAAACGAACTGTGGAGGAAATTTCTGCGCATAAAAATGAACCGTCCTGGATGTTGAAACTTCGGTTGCAGGCACTGAAGATTTTTGAGTCTAAGCAGATCCCACAGTGGGGTGGTGATCTTAACAACATTAACTTTGACAAGATTCACTATTATTTAAAACCCACTGACACAGAAAAAAAATCTTGGGATGATGTTCCCGAATATATTAAACGCACATTTGAAAAAATTGGCACGCCACAAGCCGAACGCGAAATGCTCGCTGGTGTGAAAAATCAGTTTGACTCCGAAGTAGTGCAAGGAAGTTTGAAGGAACTGTGGTCCAAACAAGGAGTGATATTTTTGTCCATGGATGAAGGGCTGAAACAATTTCCCGATTTAGTTCGCGAGTATTTCACCAAAGTGATTGGCATTGGCGACAACAAGTTTGCTGCGTTAAATACGGCGGTTTGGAGTGGGGGTTCGTTTGTGTACGTGCCAAAAGGTGTGGAGGTAACGATGCCATTGCAGGCATATTTCCGAATCAATGCTGATTTGGCAGGGCAATTTGAACGAACAATGATTATCGCCGATGAAGGGTCTAAAGTGCAATATATTGAAGGGTGCTCTTCGCCGAGTTATTCTGCCTCTTCGTTGCACTCTGCAGTCGTCGAGATCTTTGTAAAAAAGGGTGCACGCGTGCAATACACCACGGTGCAAAACTGGTACAAGCATGTGTACAACTTAGTGACCAAACGTGCGTGGGTTGAGGAAGAGGGTGAAATGATTTGGACCGATTTCAACATGGGTTCAAAACTTACAATGAAATATCCGTCTTTTATTTTGGCAGGCAAAGGTGCGAAGGGCGAAACCTTGTCCATGGCTTTGGCTGGTGAAGGTCAGCATCAGGATACGGGAAGCAAGGCAATACATCTAGCGCCATATACTTCTTCAACAATTACAAGTAAATCGATTAGCAAAAATGGTGGGAGAACAACCTATCGCGGCTTGGTGAATATTGGCCCAAATGCGCATGGAAGCAAGAACAAGGTGGTGTGTGATGCATTAATTTTAGACCCACAATCTCGTTCCGACACATATCCAACAGAGCGTGTGTTTACCAATGACGTGCAACTTTCGCATGAAGCGACAGTTTCCAAAATTGGTGAAGAACAATTATTTTATTTAATGAGTCGTGGGTTAAACGAGGAGGAAGCGAGTAAAATGATCGTCCGTGGATTTGCGGAATCGGTGATTAAGAAACTGCCATTGGAGTTTGCGGTTGAGATGAATAGGTTAATTGATTTAGAAATGGAAGGATCGGTAGGATGATGGTAGAAACAGTGAATAGGTCTCGGGTGAAAGAAGCACTGAGAGAGCTAGAAAATATTCTTACAAATTATCAGAACGCTGACCAATTTCGCGCTGAGGTTTTGCAAGTGGTAACTATTATGCGAGAACTTGCAACGAGAATAAAAGTAGAGGATTGTGGAGAAGAAGCGCGTGAGATTTTTCTAAGATATGAGAAAGCTTTAAGTGATTGGAGAGTAATACAGGAAAGTAGAAGATGAAAAAAACTATTGATATTTCAGATAAAACTGGCGAATTCGAAATAATTTTGGACAAGAAAGGAATGGAGCTGGAGATTGTCGGCCGCTTTCAAACACGTGGAGCTGAGGTAAAAGAGCTCAACATTCGCATTGTACATAGAGCTCCGAACACGACAGCGAACACAACGCTTAATGGTGTTGCTTGGGATGCATCGAAATTAAGGCTTTCTGGCACCATCGTTATTGAAAAATTGGCTCAGCAAACACAATCATTTTTGCGCGAGAGTATTTTGCTATTATCACCAACAGCAAAAGCCGAGGCAGTTCCTAATCTAGAAATTCTAGCAAATGACGTGAAGTGTTCGCATGCTGCAACAATCTCAAATATTTCCGACGAACAGGTGTTTTATCTCATGAGTCGCGGGATTTCGAAACAACAGGCAGAAGAACTTATTGTTGATGGATTTTTATCATTTGTGGTAAAATCACCAGCATGAAAAGGAATATAGGAGGTAATATGTTAGAGAAACAGCAGAGAGAGAGCATTAGTTGATTTTATTAATGATGAGGTCGCGCGCGCTCGTGCCGAAGCATCGGATATTATTGTAAACAGAATGGAGATAGATACTGTTGGTTGCACAGATCCAAAGATGAGAATGCGTGGAAAGTGGGCTCCGGCAGGAGGAATTGCGTTTTTGGATTTGGAAGAACATTTGGAGGATTTTATCAGAGTAAGAGCCAAAGCTGGAGTGAAGGAGTTAACACTGGCGGGCCATCTTCATTGCGGATATCTTTACGTTATTCATGGGCTTCAGACCATTGCGGAACAAAAAACCGCTCTTGAAACTGCTGAGAAGCATGCAAAGAATTTAGGTAAAAAATACGGGATTGTTATTTATGTTCCAGCTCCAGAAAATGACGGATCTGCAAAAGATTTTATGATGGGCTAAAAACAGAATTTTGTAGCCAATAGTAATGACTCGGTTACCACCATCCCGTTCGTAGTCTAAACGATGGTGGATATAAAAACGGAGATGG
>CAYILC010000001.1:0-21704 GCA_964364145.1 uncultured Pseudomonadales bacterium | reverse complement strand
GTTGGTGCAAACTTTTCCTTAAATGTGGTGAACCCACCCCATCGTTTGTATTCGTCCACATACCTCGGGTCGTAAATACCACCAAAGTCCAGAAATTCACAGCCAAGTTTTTTACCAGTGACAATTGACTCCCAAATTAATGCTGTTGGTACGCGATTGGAGTATCCATTTTCCGAAGAAACAGCGCAATAATACACCATCACTTTTCCAACTTTTAACATGAGAGCAGTAGACTCTAACTTTCCATCAATCTCTCCAAAATGACACCAACTTTCTGCTTTGAAAGCACTCAAAACTGCTTTCATAAGTTTTGGTTCAAAGCCGTATACGTGTTTGCGCTTGCTCCATACGTTCAAAATGTGAAAGTATTTTTCATGATCTTTTTTGGAAAATTCACGAATGGGAATAGTGTGGATTTTAAGATTTCGTTTCTTTTTCGTAACACTTATGTTGTATCGTGCGACTCTTTTCATTTTAGAAAGAAGTTCTGTTTCAGAGAGCAAAATATCAATAACTGAGGTCGCGCTATGAGCGAGTGGGGAAACAATTTTTGTGAGTCCTGTAGAAACTATTTGATTTTTCCATAGAGAAATATCACCAAGCCCATCATATGTTTGTGGAAATTTTACGATTTTTTTCCCTACTCTCATGCATAAAGCTGGTTCAACTTGCATGAGGATAGTGCGGTATTTTCGCCGGATTTCATGTAAGGATTCAACATGTAAAATCGACGGTCGTTGTGTTTTTGCTACAGCTATTGGGCCTAGTTTCCTTACAAACGTTTGTGAGCCCGGCTTGCCAAGAACAAGCCACCCAAGGTCTCTCATAACCTGTGCATACATTGTGGTTTGATGAATGTCGGTCTGTTCAGAAAAGCGGTCAAAAAGTAAACAATGTGTTTGCGATTGCATATAGCAAATTATATGATTTCTCGTAGAGTTGTGATACCAGGTATAATGAGGGCATGTTTGATGCCAACTCAATGAGAAGAGATTTCCCCATCCTTTCGCGCAAACTTCACAGATCAAAGCAATTGGTGTACTTAGATTCTGCTGCTACAACTCAAAAACCGCGAGCCGTACTTGATGCAATGACGGAATACTACACGCAACATAATGCGAATGTTCATCGCGGCATTCATACGCTTGGAAATGAAAGTACAGGTTTATTTCACCAAAGTCGTCAACAGATTGCGCATTTTTTTGGTGCGAAAGAAAACGAGCTTATTCTTGTTCGCAACACCACAGAAGGAATAAATGCGTTTGCGTACATGTGGGGAGAAAAACACATTTCTGATGGGGATCTCGTTGTTTCAACAGAGATGGAGCATCATACCAATTTTGTTCCATGGCAACAATTAGCGAAGCGTAAACGTGCTATGTTTACTGCTGTTCATGTGGATAATAATGGAGAGCTCGATTTAAATCATTTAGAAAAGTTGTTAAAAACAAAAAAAGTAAAACTGATCGCGGTTGTTCATGTATCGAACGCTATTGGCACAATTAATCCAATAGAAAAGATTGTGGAAATCTCTCATAAATATGGCGCAAAAGTTATTATTGATGGGGCTCAATCTGCATCGCATATTCCTATAGACTTCCATGCGTTGGGATGCGATGCATATGCGTTCTCGGGACATAAGATGCTTGGGCCAATGGGTATTGGTGGATTGTTGATACGAGCAAATCTTTTTGAAGAATTGCAACCGTATGTATTTGGTGGAGGAATGATTGATTCTGTTTCTATAGAAGAGACAACATTTGCCGAGTTGCCAGACCAATTCATTGCCGGAACTCCTGATGTTGCGAGTACGGTGGGGTTGGCGGCGGCGTGTAAATATCTCAATATGGTAGGTATGAAAGAAGTTTTTTATCATGACCAAAAATTAGTCGCATATGCTCTAAAAAAACTTTCAACAATAAAGAATGTGAAGATTGTTGGTCCGCTTAATGGTAAGAATCGCTGTGGAAGCGTGGCGTTCTTGTATAACGGCGTTCATGCACACGATGTTGCGCAAATATTGGACAGTGAAGGAGTTGCTGTTCGTTCCGGCCATCATTGCACAATGCCGTTACATACAAAGTTCGGTTGGGTGGCAACAACGCGGGCAAGTTTTAACGTGTATTCAACAGAACAAGAGATTGATGTTTTTGTGCAGGCACTTCAAAAGGTAAAAGTGGTGTTTGGAAAATAGAAAGAATGCATATTCACGAGTAAAATTGAAATTATTATGTCCGATCTCTATCAAGAAATTATTCTCGAACACGCGAAACACCCGCATCATTTTGGCGAACTTAAACATCCGACTCATACACTCAAAGGTGTCAATGCGAGTTGTGGGGATATGCTGGAACTTCAGCTTGTTGTGGAGAAAGGCAAGATTCAAGAAATTGCATGGAAAGGAAATGGTTGCGCGATCAGTACGGCAAGCTCAAGTATTCTTTCTGACTTGATTAAAGGGAAAACAATTGAGCAAGCAAAAAAAATCAGCATAAAAGATCTTCTCAAAGAAATGGGTTTGAAAACAATTATGCCAATTCGCGAAAAGTGTTTAACTCTCGCGTTAAAAACTCTCCAGAGCCTTTTATACAAATCTAATCTACAGGCATGAAAATACTTTCACTACAATCACAATCGCTAGATGAAATTATTACCGCTGCGGTGGAATGTTTAGCACATGGCGGTTTGCTGATTTATCCCACCGAAACCACATATGGCATTGGGGTTGATGCAACAAATCAAACGGCGGTGAACATATTACTAAAATATAAGAAACGACGGGAAGGAAAACCATTGTCTATTGCTGTTGCCGATAGAGAAATGGCGGAAAAATATGTTGATCTCAATAAGGCCGCATGTACCGTTTATGCCAATTTTTTACCAGGACCAGTTACGGTAGTGTCAAAAGGAAAACATACTGTTGCTTTTGGAGTTGAGTCCGAGGATGGGTCGCTAGGTATTCGTATTCCAGCACATCCCTTAGCACTTCAAATCGTGAAAGCGTTTGGGAAGCCAATCACCGCCACCGGCGCGAACGCTTCATACAAAAAACGTCCGTACTGTGTGGAGGATATTATGAAGTTTTTATCTCCTCGTCAGCGATCGTTCATCACGATGGTTATCGATGCTGGAGAGTTACCACACAACGAACCATCAACAGTCATCGATACAACATTGGACGATATTAAAGTATTGCGGCAAGGAGAAATTTCATTTACTGAAGGAAATACTTTCACTTCAAATAATGAAAGTGAAACACAAAAGCTCGGAGAAAAGCTTGTATTGAAATATAAAAGCCTTCTTACATATAAAGCTTTAGTTTTTTGTTTAGTCGGTGAGATGGGTGCGGGCAAAACACAGTTTTGCAAAGGAATTGCGCGTGGGTTGGGAATTAAAGAAACAGTAACCTCTCCAACGTATACATTTTCAACAAATTACAAATTTAAGGCAGAAGGAAAAAATACTGAATTTATTCACATGGATACATGGCGCTTATTTAACGATCAGGAATTCTTAGATTTGGGTTTCGCAAAGATGATAGACGAATGCAATGTTATCGCAGTAGAGTGGGCAGATCGTGTTTCCGAGGTGTTCAAACGCTATGAAGGTGAAGCAAAACTTATTTGGGTGAAGTTTTCGTATGGCAAACAAGAACATGAAAGAATCATTGAATATGGAGATCAAATATTTGAGAGAAAAATATGATAATTTTAGCGATTGATACATCCTGCGACGATACATCAGCAGCAGTGGTAAAAGACAAGATTGTTTTATCGAACGTTATTTCCTCACAAACAGAGTTGCATAATACATGGGGCGGGGTCGTTCCTATCATCGCAAAGCGAGCGCACCAGGAACGTATTGATGCAGTAATTTCTAAAGCGCTTCAATTGGCTAAAGTTTCGATTCAATCAATAGAAGTGGTAGCTGTAACCTATGGACCCGGATTGGCAATTGCACTAGAAGTTGGAGTAAAGAAAGGTAAAGAGTTAGCGTTGCAGTTAAGAAAACCTCTAATTGCGGTTAATCATATGGAGGGGCATCTGTATTCAGTATTCGCGCAGACAAAAGGTAAGAAGTTGGCTAAGCCACAATTTCCAGTTCTCGCGCTTCTCGTGTCCGGCAAACATACAGAACTTGTGTTTATGAAGGAGCATGGGGAATATAAAATTCTCGGGGCAACTTTAGACGACGCAGTTGGTGAGGCATTTGACAAAGTGGCGCGATTGCTCGGACTCGGATACCCCGGCGGTGCGATACTGTCACTGATTGCGAAGCGCGGAAACCCAAATGCGTATTCGTTCACAGTCCCATTACACCGGCGTAAAGATTTAGACTTTAGTTATTCCGGAATTAAGGCCGCAATGGTGCGTCTTGTAAAACAGATTACTATGGATGAAAAAAGATCTTTAACACGAAAAGAAATATCAGATCTTTCGGCGTCATTTCAAAAAGTGGCAATTCAACATTTGGTCGAAAGAACAAAGCGAGCACTTCAAATGGTAAAAGTGAAGTCATTGATCGTTGGAGGCGGGGTTTCTGCGAACTTGGTATTGCGTAACGAATTACGAAAGATCTGTCGATCAAATAACATACCATTGTTTGTTCCATCAAAGAAAATATTGTGTATGGATAACGCCGCAATGATTGGAGTGGCTGCTTGGTATAAGGCGCAAAGAAAAGAGTTTGTTGAAGATGTCACTAAACTTGAGAGGGATCCTATCGCAAGTATTGATGTGTATATAATGAAGTAACTCTTTTGGGAATGTTTTAAAACGAAGGATCGCTACGCAGTCCACCCTCCATAACATCAGGAAGTTGATCGATTGATTGATAACCAAGTTGAGCGCGGTAAGCACGTTGGATTTCAGGTGGAAGCGCTTGAAAAATTGCACTCAGAACGGTTGAATCGATTCCATCAAACCGCATGAATTTATACTTATCCGGTAGATATTCTGGATGGTGTTGCAAAAAAGTACCAAGGTCTACGCCCATATTTCCTCGAGTTTTTCGTGATTTTTAAGTAAGAAATGCTTTTTCTCCCAGAATTTGTTATAATACAAGCTACAAGTAAATACAAACGCAATGATCCGATAGGTTGGAATCGGGGAGCGGCACAAAAGTATGTGACGGAGGCAAAACCGTAAAAGATCGCAACGAGTGTCGGAAACGGAGCTCGTCACGAACAAGATTTTCTTGTAGTTTGACGGCTTCCCAAAAGGAAGCTTTTTTATTTGTTAAACTACGAGACGATAAAGCGAGGTGGCACAGTTTTTATTCGAAAGAATGAAAGCCCTCGTATATGCATCACTTTCTGTATTTGAAGTACGGAAGGTGGGGTATGTACGAGGGCTTTATTGTATTGAATGCGAATAAAGAAAGGGTAGATAGTTCAATTGGTCAGAACTCTCGTCTCCAAAACGAGAAATACTAGTTCAAGTCTAGTTCTACCCACAAGGAATATATGAAACAAAAAAGCGGGAATACCATAGAGTATTTGCTTAAAAAGCATCTTATCCAAGGGGCTCTGCCCTCTATGGAAAAAATTCGGCGAAAGATAACCATAAGTAAAAGCATCGCTTTAGTCTATGGAGAAACATATGATCAGTATGGTCAAACGCTTGATTCACTAAAATACTACTTTTTTCTTTCTCTACTGCAACGCACTTTAGAACAAAAAGGGGTAAAGGTCTCAGCGACAGTAATCATCGGCGATCTGCATGCAGTTAAAAATAAAATCGTTGTAGATAAAGAGACACTCCTACAAGAAGCAAGTTCTAAAATGTTATTTATAGAGAACATAAACAACATTTATGGTTTATGTTTACAACCAGTTTTGATGAGCGAGTTATTTAAAAGTGAAGACTACCAAGATCGATTACAGACAATAGTTCCCATCTTTAAAAAATCGGTTGACCTGCAAGACATTGCAAAGAAAACTGTGTTGAAAAACAGGATTTCTCAGGAGAAAAAAGTCGGTTTTGAATATACTCTCGAGGAGGTTGCAGTCATACTAGGCTTTGATATTAAAATTGGCCCTCCCCGCGAAGTGCTTTACGATGAGTTAGCGAGGATTCTTGGAAAAAGTGTTGGAAGACTAGAGTTCTATGGAATCTATCTTCGACCAACATATCCTTTGGGTTTAGGGTTCAATTTTTTTGTGAATCATCCAGAAATAGAAGAATTCGGTGTGACTCCATATAAAGCTGGAAGTAATCAATTACAAAGAAATAGGATTATTTTGGGTACAACTTCTTTGAAGGAAAGTAAACAGTTAATCCAAAGATCTTTTATCTCAAGCAACCTTGAACTTCCCAATCCTGTTTTTGATGTGTACCTCGTTGCGCAAATGGCTGAATGCTTCATCAAAAAAATACCGTTTTCATTCAAGACACAAACTTTGCAGGAAATAAAAGCACTCAAAGAAATCGCTTTCCAAAAACTTAAAGCAAATATATATGAACCATTAGGAATACAACTATGACTCAGCAACAACTTCAACTCGTGAAAAACGAATATCAGCAGAAAAAAGAGCTGGGCAAAAATATTCGCCAATATTATCTTGATAAAACGATGGAACTAAACCTAAAACCTTTTAAAAGAATCAAGAAGTATCTTGAATCAGAGTTTCCGAATATTCACCGTCTTGTTGATCGAGATATTATTTTTGCGCATCTTGGTTTCGAGTCATTTACGAATAATATAGCAGAACAGACTCTATTTTCCGTTATATCAGGGTTAAATCCATCAGCGCCTTTACACTTAGGTCACAAGGTATTGTTCGACCTGTTGTTATTTCTCCAAAAATTAGGAGCGGATATTTATATTCCACTCACAAATGACGAATCGTATATTGATGGCAAGGTTGCAAGTTTGGCGGAGAGCAGAAGGATAGCCTACGAAGAAATTATTCCAAGCATCATTGCATTCGGTTTTGACCCAAGGAAGACAAAAATATTTGTTATGTCCGATTACCCTGAAATATATAACTTTGCGATGCTTATAAGCAAAAATGTAATTCACAAAGAAGTTGTAACGGTATTTGGAGAGGAGGGGTTGGATAACTCAGGAAAGGCATTTTATCGAAGTGCTGTTCAACTTGCTCAAATCCTACTTCTGCAACTTCCTGAATTTGGTGGACGAAAAGAAACATTAATTCCGGTAGGAATAGACCAACACCCTTACATCCTTCTTGCTCGGGATGTTGCACGGAAGATGGGATACACACCTCCATCCGAATTAATGTTTAAGTTTCAAAATAGCTTGTTGAATCCATTTGAAAAAATGTCTGGATCTAAATCAAAAACTGCAATTTACTTTACAGACACCCCGGAGGCTGTCAAAAATAAAATTCATCATGCTTTTACAGGCTCTATATCTTTGCTAGAAGCTCATAAAAAATTTGGAGGGATTCCCGAAGCCTGTTCCGTTTTCTCGCTACTTTATTTTCATCATCCTGATAATACCTTTGTTCAACGAATCTATGATCGATATAGAAATGGAACGATAAATATGGATGAGTTAAAAGAAATTACTACAAAATTTATTACGCAGATTGTGAAAGAGCATCGAGAGAAAAAACAACTAGTTAGCAAGAAAGTCATTCAACAGTATCTATACTCTCCACCTTTACAGTCATTTTTGTAATCAAGGAAAACACTATATAATACGAAAGGAATATATGAAAAAGTTAGACACCTCCATCCAAGAATACAGTAAGGCACTTCATGCGTTAGGAATTCAACATGAAGCGCTCGAACACCCAGATCTGAAGACAGTTGAAGAGGTGCAACAATATTTGGGGACAACAATCTCCGAAGCCTGCGCTACTTTAATTATGAAAGCAGACGATCGGTTTATTGCTGTTGTTCGAAGAGGTGATTGTAAATTGGATAACGATGCCTTTAAAAAAGTTCTGTCCGCAAAAAAACTTCGTTTAGCTTCACCTGACGAGTTTACTCGATTAACAGGGGTTATGGTTGGAACTGCACGTGTGTATAATCCAAACCTACCTACGTACTTGGATAGTCGACTCTTTGAGAAAGAGAAATTGAATGGTGGGACTGGTAGTTTCATATCTACATTCAGATATACGACTGAGGATCTAAAAAAAATACCGAACAGTAGAGTCGTTAAGATTACACTGCAACAAACACAGATTCCCCGCGTCCTCTCTGGCATCCGAGCAACCGGCCGACTTCATCTAGGCAACTATCTTGGTGCAGTGAAAGGAATGCTCGAGCTTTCAAACAGTGGCAAGTATGAAACGCTGTATATGGTGGCAGATGCGCATACGTTGACCACGCCATATAACGTTGAGGAACTACGCAAAAATCGTCGCGAGGTGATTATTGATTATTTAGCCGCGGGATTGGATCCAAATAAAAGTATCTTGTTTCAACAGTCAGAAATCCCAGAGCACTTTGAGTTGGCCTTCTATTTTTCCAGCGTTACAACTATTGCGAAAATGCAGCATTTACCAACATTTAAGGATAAGGTTAAACAGTATCCCGATCACGCAACGCTAGCGCTACTCAACTATCCAACGCTGATGGCCGCCGATATTCTCATTTATAAAGCATCACTAGTGCCGGTGGGTATAGATCAGGAACCGCACATCGAGGCAGCTCGTGAGATTGCGCGCCGTATGAACCAAGATTACGGCACTGATTTTCCAGAACCAAAACGTTTTGCAACAAAAGGTGGATATGTTCCTTCCTTAACCGGCGAGGGGAAAATGAGTAAGTCAATTGAAGGAAGTTTTATCAATCTCACTGATTCACTGGAAGAAATTCGCAAGAAGGTCCGTGGTGTTCCAACTGCTACAACTGCAGGCGGAGTCATGCCAGAAGGTGTAGAGACGTTGTTTACATTTCTCGAACTTCTCGAACCTTCCGCCGTATTGGCTTTTAAGAAACAATTTGAAGACAGCTCTCTTAGATTTGTTGAGCTAAAAGATACAGTTACCGAAGCGATGTATAACGAACTAAAGCCTTTGCAGGAAAAACGGAAACAACTCGAGGCGGATCCAGCATATGTCGATCGTGTAATTAGGGAAGGTGCAGAAAAAGCGCGTGAGATCGCTCAACAAACGGTTCTTGAAGTAAAAGAAAAAATGGGGTTGGCCTAAATAGTATTAGATATTCTTTGGCAAAAACTCAAACTCTTTAGCGAATGCCATACGCAATGCTTTGTCAAAAGTGACGATCTTTCTTATCCTTAGACTTCGCGCAAGTGCGATAACACTACAATCTTCAAAGGAAAGGCGTGAATGTTTTTGTTGAGAGAAAATTTCCAGGGTTTGTGCAAGAAGGTGTTTTGTAAGAGTTGAAACCTGAATGTTTTCAACCTTTCCGAACAGTATATCTCTCAATGACCCACTCACAAGTCGCGTTTGTTTCGTTTTCATGAGTAATACTGTGCCTATCTCGGCAAAGATGAGATCAGAAATGATTTTTTTGCGGAAAGATGTTTCTTTCATTACGCTTACAGATTTAACATGGAGATTATCGCTGGTATTAACAAATGCGATAAGAACATTCGAGTCGAGGATGAGATCTTCATTTTTCATCTTCATGAAGTTTGCCTCCATACAAAATTTCATCAACACTTTTATCCTCGAAATATGTTTTACCTTTCCATGTATATTTTTCTGCAAATTCTAAGAGTGTCATTTTTTTCTTGGAACTCTTTGTGTTTAATTTTTTTGCCTTTTGTGTAACCACTGGTTCCAAATGCTTTCTTACGAACGCAGAAACAGGCAGTCCTTCGCTTTTGGCAACATACTTTAAGTCGCTGTAAAACGCGTCAGAAACCTTGAGAGGAAAAATAGTTTTCTTTGTTTTTTTGTAGTCCATCGTATATACACTTTATCAAAAAGGTATATACATTTCAATAGGGAAAACATAGAAAAATTGTCGCAGTTTTATATACTCCAACCTTGTTCTCCTCAATAATCACTGGTACAATCGCACGCATGTCAGTAAAGAAAAGCATAATTACATATCCGGACTTTGAGAAACTCGATCTTCGTGTCGGAACCGTGATCGAAGCAAGTCTGCCGGATTGGTCAACAAAACTTATTCGCTATATTGTTGATTTTGGTGACGACATTGGGAAGCGAACGCTCTTTTCCGGCATTAGAAAGTGGTATACTCCAGATGATCTTATTGGAAAGCAGTATATTTTTGTCATAAATCTAGCACCAAAAAAGATGGGCGACGAAGAGAGTCAGGGAATGATGATTATGGTAGACACCGATGAACGACCATTCCTACAGCCATTGCAGGTTGCCGTCCCAAACGGTTCGGTTGTCCGGTAGCTGTTCGATAATTCGATCACTTTTAGAAATACACGCATAACAAGGAGCATTACATGGACGAAAAAGAGAAGAAGCCAACGAGCCCAAGTACAAACGATACAAAAAACACCGGCAAGCAAACAAAAAAAATCGAGTTTCGCATGCAGTTTAACTCGCGCAATGGTGTTTTTTGGTTCCTCATATTTTTGCTTTTCATTCCGTACATCTATTCGTTAATCACCGGTAATGGTTCAAACATTATTCCGCTATCTCAACTGGTGAACGACGTTCGTGAAGAAAAAGTTCAACACATTAAAGTAACTGGCCAAGATATAACTGTTGATTATAAAAGCGGTGAGAAGAAAGTTTCTCGTAAAGAAGAGTCGCAAAACTTGGTCGAGGTTTTTAAGGCCTCAAACATTGATCCTTCTTCAGTAGATACCGAGATTGTTACCCCCTCGCTCCTTACAACATTCTTTGGATTTTTTGCCAATTATATTTTGCCGGCGCTCATCATCGGCTTTTTAATTCTCTTTTTGATGCGAAAACAGATGGGCGGATCGGATGGTATTTTTGCGATGGGAAAGTCCCGCGCAAAACTCTTCAACAAAGGCAAACAAAACATAAAATTTGCGGATGTTGGTGGTTTGAAGGAAGCAAAACGAGAACTAGAAGAGATTGTTGATTTCTTAAAGAATCCAAAAAAATATCATGACGTTGGCGCACGTGTTCCAAAAGGAGTTCTATTGGTTGGATTAAGTGGAACGGGAAAATGTGTTACAGGAGATACATTGGTATGGACAAACAAAGGGTTAATGGAGATTCGGGAAGTGCCTCGATATTATTATGTTGATCCTCAATCTCACGAAGTGTATGGCGCAAAATTAGGGAGTTTTGATATTCATGAAACAGTTTCGACAGAAAAATTCGCTTCACACTGGTTTGATTTAGGTGAGCAGAAAACTATTAAAATTCGTCTTGGTCAAGGATTTGCCTTGGAAGGAACACCCGAACACCCCATTGTTGTCATGTCAAACGATGGAAAGCTTAAGTTTCGAAAATTATCGGATATTCAAGAGGGAGATTATGTCGCGATTCAATATGGTCGAAAAATGTTTGGAAACTTCTCACTTGCAGATGACGATACGGCGTATCTTATGGGATTACTTACCGGTGATGGCAACTTAAGTCATGCAAGCAGAATAGGCTTAACTTCAATCGATGAAGAAATTGTTACGTTCTTTAAGAATTATGTTGCAAAGCACTATGCAAAAAGTGCAATAACCATAACAAAAAATCAACAGTCATATCTGGTAGCAAATTGGGACTTTAAGAAATTTCTTTATCAAATGGGAATGTCTTATCTCCTTTCGTATAACAAGGTTATTCCTCCCACAATATTACAAGCACGTTCTTCAACACAAAGGGCCTTTTTACAAGGACTTTTCGACACCGACGCGTCTATCTATACAAAACATGCAGAGTTTGAGTATTCAACAGTAAGTGAGCGTATGGCACGCCAAGTGCAAATGATGCTCCTAAACTTTGGAGTGATTTCGAGCCTTTGTTCACAAAAAGTGGATGCCTCTCATCCCAGGCCAGTCTATTCGATACGCATCACCGGTGAAGGACTAGTTTCATTTGGAAAAACGATAGGATTCCGCTTGAAAAGAAAACAACTACTTCTTGAAAAACATCTGAAGAAAATGGTTCGCGTGAACACAAACATAGATGTTATTCCCGGAATAGCGCATCTTCTTGAAGAATCTTGGAAATTCCTTTCTGTTCGAAAATTGAGTAATGAAAAGATGTCGAAAATCATTAATAAAGTTCAATATCGTATGCGAGTTTCTCGAAGAACTCTTCGGGAATTTATATCGTACGCAAGTTCACTCTCCATAAAAGTACCGCATCTCGAATATGTACGGAGTTTGCTTGAAGCAAACCTATTCTTTGCCCCTGTTGTTGAAAAGGCGTACGCCACACAGAAAGTGTATGACTTTACGGTTTCTGGAACACATACCTTTTTAGGAAATGGGTTTATCAGTCATAACACTATGCTTGCACGCGCTGTGGCCGGAGAAGCCAGCGTTCCATTCTTGTCCATGGCAGGATCCGAGTTTATGGAAATGTTGGTTGGTGTTGGCGCTTCGCGCGCGCGCGATCTTTTTGAAACAGCAAAGAAGGCCGCCCCATCCATTATTTTTATTGATGAAATTGACGCAATTGGCCGTATGCGCGGTTTTGGCTCGATGGGTGGACACGACGAACGTGAACAAACGCTTAATCAAATATTAGTTGAGATGGATGGGTTTACACAGAACGACACCGTGATTGTGTTAGCGGCGACAAACCGTGGGGACTTGCTTGATCCGGCGCTTGTTCGTCCAGGTCGTTTTGACCGTCGTGTCACATTGGATTTGCCCGATCTTGAAGAGCGAAAGTTTATTTTAAACATTCATGCAAAAAACAAACCGTTCATAAAGGATCTGGATTGGGGCAAGATCGCGAAACGCACGGTTGGATTTTCTGGTGCGGACTTGGAGAACATGCTCAACGAGGCAGCGATTTTGATTGCCCGCGAAGGACGCAAAGAAATTACTACAAAAGACATTGAGGAAGCCGCGTTGAAAGTAAAACTTGGTCCAGAAAAGAAACGGTTGCAGTCCGACTTGGAACGCAAGATGACGGCGTACCACGAGGGTGGTCATGCTGTATTGGCGCATTTCTTGCCGGATACAGATCCTGTACATCGTATCTCGATTGTTTCACGCGGTCACGCGCTTGGTTTTACCATGAACCCGCCGGAGCACGATAAATATCAGCAAACGCAGTCAGAATTAGAAGATCAGATCGTTGTGTTGCTGGGTGGGCGAACAGCAGAAAAACTTATCTTTAAAGAACTCACCGGTGGAGCGAGTAGTGATATTGAAAGAGCAACACGTATTGCCCGCGCAATGGTTGTTGATTACGGCATGTCTCCGCTTGGCCCGGTGAACTTTGGTCCGTTGTATGAAAATACAGACTATGGACGAGCGGGCCTTGAGCCGCCAAAGATCAGTGAAGAAATGCAGGCAAAGGTTGATCGCGAGATAGCCGTTATCATTGATAATGCTCTAAAGAAAGCCGAGATGATGCTGAAGAAATATATAAAGAAACTGGATGCTGTTGCAGCTAAGTTGTTGGATGTTGAAACACTTGAGGGTGATGAGTTTGAAGCCATTATGGGTGTGAAGAAAACAAAGTCGAGATTGGGTGTAGGTCTTTCGTAGCAGTCCTTCGATATTTTTGGTACCATAGATTCATGGATTCTGCCCAACATCAAAGCCAACATCACAAAGTTACTCATCGGCTATTTCATCATCGACCATTTCGCAATGCCCTTATTCTCCTTGCAACTCTTTCAATTTTTTTGGGCATTCTTATTGTTCCGGTTGAATCCAGAGATCCAAAGGCAGTTATTCATTCTGTAGAGGAAGGCATTTGGTGGGCTTTTACTACAGTAACGGGCGTCGGGTATGGCGATTTCGTTCCGGTGACTACCACCGGTCGCCTCATTGGCATTGCATTAGAGATTACTGGTGTGATATTTTTTGGATTGATTATAGGCATCATTGGCATTACAATGACAAAACGACAAGAGGAGTTTGTGTGGTTTCGCTTGTTTGATCGGTTGGATCATATTGATGCAAAACTGCAAAGAATGGAGCATCAAAACGCAGCGAATGTACAACAAACATTATCGGAACACGACGAGAAACGTACCGAGAATAAGTAATCCAATACCGACCATTCCAGGAGCGGTGAGCTTTTCTTTGAACAACAGTACTCCCAAAATAATCGAAAGTACAAAACTTAATTTATCTATTGGTACCACCTTGTGTACGTCACCAACCTGCAGTGCTCGAAAGTAGAACAACCAGGACAACCCAGTTGCAATCGCGGATAGCACTAAAAAGATCCATGTGGTTGTAGTAAACTTTGCGATATCTTTTTGCGCGCCTTGGATGAGAACGAGTGTGAGGGTGAAAGGAACAATGATTAACACTCGAATAAACGTTGCAAGATCGCTATTTACCCCTTTCATGCCGATCTTCGCAAAGATCGAGGTTAGGGCTGCAAATGTTGCGGATAATAAGGCGAATACGAGCCAGTTCATTGTGCCTTCCAGAGTACTCCGTAAGTGATGGGTGAGTCAAGAATGAGGGTTGTGGATGCTATCTCACATTCTGATTGGTACAATGGTCTAATGGCGAAAAAACCTTCATTAAATTCACCACCAATCCCACCAGCAAAAAAAGAACTTCTCGTTCTGATCGACGGCCACGCACTTGTCTATCGCGCGTACCACGCCTTTCCACCACTCACAACTCCTGATGGAGAGTTAGTAAACGCAGTCTATGGCTTTTCCCGCATCTTGCTTAAAGTGATAAAAGACATTCAGCCAAAATATATCGCGGTTACATTCGATATGGGGAAGCCTACTTTTCGTCATACCGCATTTGCTGGATATAAAGCACAACGCAAAGAAACTCCCACTGAACTTATTAGTCAACTTGGACGTGTGCGTGAAGTTGTGGAGTCATTAAACATTCCGGTTTTTGGCATTGAAGGATTTGAGGCAGACGATGTTATCGGCACCATCGCAAAACAGATTTGTGAAAAAGTAAAAGTGATTATTGTTACGGGTGATAAAGACGCGTTTCAACTTGTGAATGACAACAAAGTGACGGTCTATACGCCAGCTCGTCAGAATGAAGATGCAAAAGAATACACCGAGCACGATGTTGAAGAAAAGATGGGGATTCCTCCGTCGCTTATTGTGGATTATAAGGCACTTTCTGGCGATCCATCAGACAATATTCCTGGCGTCCAAGGTGTTGGACCAAAAACGTCGATAAGTTTATTACAGGCCTTTGGTTCATTGCAGGGCATATACGAAGCATTAAAACACTCGGACACATTAACGCCGGAACAAAAAACATTGCTGAAAGAAAAACTTGTGCAGCGATTAGCCGACGGACATGAAAGTGCGATCATGAGTCAGAAGCTTGCAACAATCGATACAGAGGTTCCGCTAAACTTTAAACTGGATGATTGCTCGGTTTCCGGATACGATAAGGCAAAAATCACGGCGTTGTTCACGAAACTTGGATTTAAAAGTTTGATTAATAGTTTGCCCTCGGATGAGTTTGAACAAGAGGTTCAAGAAATGCTGTTCTAATGAAAAAACAAACAACATCATCAATCCCACCACCACGATCTTCACTTTCATCATTGAAAGTGGCGTTAGTCCACGATTTCCTTCGTGAGTACGGCGGTGCCGAACGCGTGATTGAGGCACTGCATGAGATTTTTCCAACAGCCCCTTTATATACCGCTTTTGTTGATAAAGAAGCAATGGGATCGCAATGGCAACGATTTGCAAACTGGGATATTCGACAATCTTGGGCGGCGAATATTCCTGCCATCAACATGATTTACTCGCCATTACGCGTGCTTTCACATCGCTTTTTTGAGTCATTTAATTTTGATGAATATGACGCGGTGATCTCATCCACGAACATGTATATGGCGAAAGCTGTTCGTACACAAGCACCCACAAAACACTATTGTTATTGCCACACCCCACCTCGTTCATTGTATGGATATTCAACGATGACCGACTGGAAGAAAAATCCTTTTGTAAGAGTAGCGGGAGAGCTCATTAATCACTATATGAGAATCATCGATTATCAAACCGCGCAAAATCCGGATGTGTTTATCGCTAACTCCAAAGAAGTGCAGAAGCGTATCGCAAAATTTTATCGACGAGACTCGCAGGTTATCTATCCGCCGATTACAATTCTTCTAACTCAGCCGCTATCAGCACAAAAAGAAAACTTTTATCTGTTTGTAGGAAGGTTGGCCGCAAGCAAGCACGTAGATCTCGTGATCAAAACGTGCACACAACTAGAATTGCCATTGAAGGTTGTTGGTTCCGGTAAAGCTTTGCCGTATTTGCAGTCTTTGGCTGGAAATACCGTGGAGTTCTTAGGATCGGTTTCTGATGATACATTGTATGATCTCTATGCACGAGCAAAAACATTGATTTACCCAGCAGAAGATGAGGATTTAGGCATGGTTCCGTTAGAAGCGATGGCCTATGGTACACCGGTTATCGTTCATCACTCGGGAGGTTTTTTGGAAACTGTTGTGGAGGGAAAGACAGGAATCTTCTTTGAAGAGTTTACAACCGAAGCGCTTGGAAAGGCGATTCATCAGGCAGAACGGGTGGAATGGGATCCCGAAGCGCTATATCGGCACGCCAAGCGATTTTCAAAAGAGCGGTTTCAAAAAGAAATTCTGTCTTTGATCCTGCAGAAATAATGCGGGAATAATCTTACGGTTGGGAAGTTGTAGCGCTATCTATAGCAGTTCCGGCCTCAACCACACTCTGCGTTGCTGTTTGTGCCGGTGTTATTGTCACCGCCGCAACACTATTTGGCGCCATAACACCAAATGTTTGAAGTTCGGCAGCGGTTGTCGCAACTTCTTGTCGCAAACTTCTCCCATCCAAAAATAGCTGTTGAATCACAAAGTTGGCTCCCGCCAAACTTTTAAAAGTTACCGGAACATTTTCAGCATGTTGACCTGCTGAATCGTAGTTTGCTAAAACAACAGTAGTGGAGTCACCATTGTGTGAGGCCATCCCTTTGACCCAACTACCCTTCCCTAATATCGAGACGCGCTCTGGGCCAGTATTAGAGTCAATAAACTTAAGGGCATAGTATCGTGGTTTCGCGTGTGCCCCGTAGTCACCATGCGTAAACAGTCCCCATCGCCCCCAATACTCCGACGGTCCTTTACCGTCTTGAATCTCAAACACAAATCCGCGTTGGATGTTCCCCACCATTTCTATGGCAACCGCCGCGGTGAACGCGGCGCCATAACTTGTGTCGTACCCCGGATCAATGTCCGAGTTGTGTCCCCATTCGGTGATATGCAGCTCAACATTGGAAAATTGCGGAGAGGCGGATAACCAATTTTTTATATCAGAAAAATCATTGCGGTAACTGTCAATATTTCGAGCATATCGATGCCAGCTAATAAAATCTAAACGCAAGTTATTGCGCGCAACATAACCCAGTAACTGCTTTATCCAGTTGCGATACAACGCTGTTGTTGCAGGTCCGCCAAACTTAAATGCTTTTGAGCCGTTTGCGGCAGCCTGTTGCGCACCGCGTGAGGCAAACGAGTACATCATCAAATAGTTTCCAATACTCCACTTTCCAAAGAGATCCGGCTCATTCCATACCTCATAATTCACATCTTCGATGCCGCGCTCTTTGCTGAAATGTTCAATAGTGCGCTGAATAACCTGCTGATACTCTCCCCAGTTATTCGACTTGCTCACAATATCTCCGTTTACCGCGATAGCAGAAGGCATATATGACAAGGCGATGTATGGTTTTGCTCCCGTCGCCAGAATATCACTCACAACAGGATCAATTTTTGTCCAGTTGTATTGCAATCGACCGGAACCATCGCGGGAAACAATTTCATAGAAATCATAGACGTGATCTATGCGGATATACTCAGGTTTCAACGCTTTCACTTGCGAAATGAGCGGTTGTAATCGCCAGTTGTTACTTTCCCCTCCTTGTGCCAGATTTCTCCATGGCCGAGGCATAGGTCCTAAGATAGCCTGCGTATCCACAATAATATTGGCAGGTTCCCCTGCTGCGCCAATGAGGAGTTGGCGGATGGTATCAAGGTTCGTGACGCCTAAAACAATGCTCACCGCGATAAAGAGAATAGGCACCAATGTGAAGACGGTTTTTCTCACATACGAATGTCGGTATGACTTTTTGGTTGTGGGCATGGTATCAGTGTATTGGAGGATAACAGGAGTGGCAAGTAGACGCTTTATTTATGACATCTATTGATTAGATGAAGTTCCATTGTTTTTTGTTTCGGTGTCGGATTGTTTATCTGGTTGTTTTTCTTTTTCAAATTTTTTCTCCTCAGATCGCATCTCCCCAGATTTTTTTATCTCATCTCTCTGTTTTTCCTGATCGCGTGATTCTCTTTCAGCTTCTTGTTTCACTTTATGCATGTTGACGATAGTGGTATTAATTGTGGCTTGCGTAACCTGAATTTGTGTGACCACCGTTGCAGGTTGTGAAATTGGCGTAGTTGAAGGAGTTGAAGGAATGGGGGTAACTCTTGGGAATGCTTGTATCGGTCGAAGTGTTGGTGGTGTCTGTGGTGCTATGGTTGGCTGCGGTGCGATGGGTGATTGTGGTGCTGTGGTTGGCTGTGCAACAGTTGGTTGTGTTACCAATGGTTGTGTTGTTATTGCGGGTTGTTGAGTTGGTGCAATCTGGGTTTGTTGTTGGACCGGAGCACTCGCCAAATTTTGCTTGCTTTGTTCGAGTTTTGAAGAAATGCGATCCAAGGTATCGATGTATTGTTCGGCAAGTAGTGTTTTTTGTGTTGGATCTGACACGCTTTCAATAGCACGTTGCGCTTGAACCGCTTGTGATTCCAAGTTATTTAAACTTTGGATCGTTTCCTGGGGTCTGTATGTATCGGCAAGCAACTGTTGGGTTTCAGCAAGGCGGCGCTCGGTATAGTTGACTTGCAAGGAACTTTGAAGTGCAAGAGATGGAGTAATGCTTACGAGCGTTTTTTCCAGTCCAACTTTAACTCCATACAACGAGTCACCAGGGACAGCATTCCAAGAGGCAAGAATGAGACCGGAAGGAACGAGGAAAAATGCTAGCAGTGACCACGTCAAAACATTAAGAAATTTTTTCACAACACCTGTAGCGTACGAAGAAAACATGGTGGAGTCAAATAGAAAGATTCAAGATTTCGTAAAAATCATGCAAGAGCGATGTAAAACTTCCCAAAAGATTGTATTGACAGCCGTTAGCACTCATGTTACTATTCTGCTAATTCGATGAATTCATAGGAAAAATTCTCGATCAAATTGGAGGATGGATGATTGATCTCACCTCGAGACAAATCCAGATTTTAAAAGCCGTTATAGAAGAATATCTCGAAACAGCCGAGCCGGTTGGTTCTGATACTCTTGATAAGAAATATAATCTCGGTGTTTCACCTGCGACTATTCGTAATGAGATGGCATACTTGTCCGATCAAAACTATCTCAAACAGCCGCACACTTCTGCAGGGCGCATTCCAACATCAACGGCACTCAAACTCTATGTGAAAGAGCTCATGAACAAGAAAACCATGACAGTTGCCGATGAAGTTTCTGTTAAAGAAAGAATTTGGGAGAACAAAAATGACTTGGATGCGTTACTACAAGAATCTGCAAACGTATTGGCGGATCGAACAAAGGCAATTGGCATTGCGTTTACAACAGACGATAGACACGCCTTTCATTCAGGATATTCACACTTGTTGAACTTTCCAGAATTTGAGGACCTCGAAGTAGTTCGTACAGTCTTATCGCTTTTGGAGGAGACGCGCCAGCTCGAAACGATCTTTAATTTAGGAGGAGCGGAAGAAATTGTGCACGTCGTGTTTGGTGAGGATCTTGGAAATCATCACCTTGATCCTATCAGCATTATGTTCACAGATTTCATCTGTGACAACCGCCACTGCTCGTTAGGAGTGATTGGTTCAAGCAGATTGAACTATCAACAGGTATTCCCTATGCTTGAGTATTTTCATGAGTTGATCGGCGGAATCGTGACAACGAAGCAAGGATAAGATAACAAAAGGAAGATATGGTAACAGCAAAAAAAACGTCGCCAATAACAACACCAATCGCATCGCAAGCCACAATACCAACCACGATGCCAAAACAGCAAGTTCCGGATCAGGGTATTCCTCATGAGATGAAGATTCTTCATCAGCAAATTGCCGATCTTCAAAAACAACTTGCGGATAAAGACGCGTTGTATAAGCGAGCAGTTGCAGACTATATCAATCTGGAAAAGAGAGTGGAAGACCAAGCACGAAAAAGAATACAACTCGCTGTAGCAACCTTTATAGGACAGCTCCTTGAGCCATTAAAAAATCTGGAGTTGCAGTTTGAACACACCAAAGATGCCGTGGCAGGAGTTATTCTTAAGCAGATGAAACAAACATTTGACCAAGCAGGAGTCAAAGAAGTTGGTCGTGAGGGAGATGACTTTACCTCGCAAACGATGGAAGCTATTGAAATGACCGAAGGACCAGCTGGAAAAGTAATAAAGGTTTTGGAAAAAGGATATGTGCTTGACTGGGTTGTCATTAAACCGGCGCGTGTTATTGTGGGAAAAGCAAAATAGGAAAAACGAAATAAAAATTGGCGAAATAAACATAAACGCAAAAAAATTATTGAAAGATTAATAAGGAGGCCACATGGCAAATTCAGCTAAAATTATCGGCATCGACCTTGGAACCACAAACTCTGCGGTCGCGGTTATGGAGGGCGGTTCACCAAAAATCATTCCAACAGCAGAAGGCTCGAATACATTCCCTTCTGTTGTGAGTATTACCAAAAATGGTGACAGCGTTGTGGTTGGCGTGCCAGCCAAGCGCCAAATGATCTTAAATCCAAAAAACACTGTCGTTTCTGTGAAGCGATTGATGGGTCGAAAGGTTAAGGACGCGGAGGTTGAAAAAACCAAGAAACACGTGTCATACGAAATCGTCGCCGGAAAAGACGAGATGGCGGCGGTGAAGATCGATGGCAAGATTTATACCCCACAGGAAATTTCAGCAAAAATCTTGATGAAAGCAAAAGCAGATGCAGAAGCGTATTTAGGTGGCACGGTTGATCGTGCTGTTATTACCGTCCCCGCGTATTTTGACGACTCTCAACGCCAAGCAACAAAGCAGGCCGGCGAGATTGCTGGTCTCAAAGTTGAAAGAATTTTGAATGAACCAACAGCCGCCGCGTTGGCGTACGGGTTGGACAAAAAAGGTAATGAAACAATTGTTGTGTATGACTTAGGCGGCGGCACTTTTGACGTGACCGTACTGGAAATAGGCGGTGGTGTGTTCGAGGTGAAGGCGACCAATGGCGATACCTTTTTGGGTGGTGATGACTTTGACTCGAAGATCATTGAATGGATTGTGAGTGAATTTAAGAAACAAAACTCGGTTGATTTGAGCAAAGACAATCAGGCGTTACAGCGTATTCGTGATGCGGCCGAGCGCGCCAAAATTGAGTTGTCTGCGGCGCAGTCCACAGAAATTAATCAGCCGTTTATTACGCAAGGCGCAAACGGTCCGGTGCATCTCACCATGACCTTAACCCGCGCAAAGATGGAAGAACTTGTGGATGATTTAGTGCAGAAAACACTTGAGCCACTAAAGATGGCGTTGAAAGACGCGAAGATCGATATCAGCAAAGTAAACGAGGTGGTACTGGTTGGTGGTATGACCCGCATGCCAAAAG